>CAZWRW010000158.1:0-4258 GCA_964636465.1 uncultured Ruminococcus sp.
CCTTCGGCAAATTTAGGAACGGTCACAGCCCGTTCCCTACACGGGATTTTCAAATTCTCACAGATATATATTCCCTATGTAACGAATTATCGAACTCACGATATAATTATAACAGAAAAACGCCTTACAATCAAGGCGTTTTTGAGTATTTATATTAATGTAAATTACTTCTTGTTAGATTCTTTCTTCTTGCCGAACTTGCTAACTACTGTTACCCATAGTGGTGATGCTATCAACAATGATGAGTAAGTACCTATAGCCATACCTATTATCAATGGGATGGAGAAACTCAAAATGGAAGTTATTCCACTTATGCTACATACTATAGAAACTATCAACATAGTAGTTATGGTAGTTATAGAAGTTCTAATAGAACGTGCTAACGATTGGTTGATACTTACGTTTACCAACTCTGTTACAGTTGCCTTTGGCATTAGTGTACGATTCTCTCTAATTCTGTCGTAGATTACGATAGTATCATTGATAGAGTAACCTAAGATAGTTAGTATCACAGCCATGAAGTTTGCATTTACTTCGTAACCTAGTAGCACGAAAGCTCCAAAGGTTAGGATGATATCGTGGAGTAGGGTAATTACTGCACACACACCAGCTGAAAGACCTCCGATATTTCTAAACCTTATACCAATGTAGATTATCAACACGATAGCTGAGAAGATTACCGCCATCACGCACTTAGCCATGAACGCTTTACCTGAACTTGGACTAACATCGTTGGAGTCAAGAATCTCTAGCTCGTTGTTTGGAGTAGCCTCTTGAACTGCATCAGTAATTTCGGATTGTTTATCAGAAGTTAGACCCTCACTAGATACGAACGATAGAGTCAAACTGCTTCTGTCCTGTTCGTCGTTGAAGATTTCACCAGTCTGTACGGTTACGCTAGAACCTGATAACTCTTCTACTGTGGATTTAATAGTACTTAAATCCTCATCGGAAAGCTCACCAGTATATGCGTATGAAATCATAGTACCGCCCTTAAACTCGATGGCTACCTTACAAGTTAGTGGTGCTACTATCAAGGATACCAATACTAACACGCCTGAAACTCCTAAGAATATATTCTTCTTAGCCATGAAGTTCGTATGCTTAGGCTCTTTGAACTTGCCTGTATATAGTGACTTCTTCTTTAAAGCCTTAAACTTGGATAGTGATACTAACATCAAACGAGTACATAGTACACCCATGAATAGGTTCAAGATTACACCAGTCATCAAGGTTAAACCGAATGAGTAGATGGTGCTATCTGTAGTAGTACCGAATGCAAAGAATACAAAGTTCAACATCTTAGCGAATACGCTGTCAGGTACACCGAATGCACCCATCAAGATGATTGAGATAATAATCTGTGTTAAGTTACCATCCAATACGGATGAGAACGCTCTAGCATAACCGTTCTTTAGTGCGGTCTCTAGAGACTTACCCTTAGCAAGTTCTTCTTTTATACGTTCACAAGTGATGATGTTAGCATCTACACCCATACCTACCGCTAGGATGATACCCGCAATACCTGGTATAGTTAGTGTATTACTATTCATAAATGTGAAGTATCCTGAAACTACTGCTAAAGTACCTGCTAACTGTCCTACTAATGCGATGTCAGCAATCAAACCTGGTAATCTGTATAGCACTATCATGTAGATTACTATCGCTATGAATGCGATAATACAGCTTAATACCATGGCATTCAAAGCACCGTTACCCAAAGTTGGTGAGATAGTCTTGAAACTTGCGGTCTCTAGGTTGAATGGCAATGCACCAGCATTAATCTTGTCGGCTAGACTCTTAGCCTCGTCCCACTCGAAATCACCTTGAATGATAGCTTTACCATCAGTGATATGTGCTGATACTGTAGCAGTACTTACACAAGTGTCGTCCATCCATATGGAGATGTAACCGTTATCTTCATAGAGTTCACCAGTAGCATCGGCGAACTTTTCGGCACCCTCATCAGAAAACTCTAGAGATACTACGTAATCATAACCGCCAGTCTCGCTGTTGGCTACTGATGCTGGTGAAGCACTAGTTACGTCTGTACCCTCAAGGATTACTGCATCTTCATCGTAATCTGTACCCTCAATGAAACGTAGCATTGCAGTATCACCGAGTTCTTCTACGGCACTTTCAGGGTCGAAGTCTTCCTCACCAGATTGCCATGGGAAACGTACGATTACTCTATCTGTGTTGTAGTCTACGTAGGTTTCACTATCGTTGATACCTAACGAAGTTAGACGGACTTTCATAGTTTCCATTACGGAGTCTAATTGGTCGTCAGTAGCATCGACACCGTCGGCAGGGGTAAAAGCAACGTCTACACCACCTTGGATGTCTATACCCAGTCTAATGTCGCTTATGGACTTCAAGTATGTAGTACAGATGTCACCATACCACGACTCTACACCGAAAAATACCGTCAAGCTAAAGATAGCTATCAGTATGAACACGATAAAGAAGACTGGCTTTTTAATCTTCTTATTCAAATACAAAACCTCCTAAAATGTAATGTTTAGTAATTAGTAACTTTAACGTCAGCTTGATATAATTCCATGCTGTCGCATGGCGTTCCGCAAGTTTGCCGAAGGCAAATCGAACTCACGTTATATTATCAAGCCAACGTTTTGATGTTCAATAGTTATACGTTAATCTCAGCCTTTTGACCTAGTAGTTCTTTGTCTTCTTCTAAGACTGGTTTAACACACTCTTCTACGAACTCAACCACCTGTTGAGGTGCCAAACCTGTGAAGTTTTCCGGTACTAAGATAGCATCTATTTCTTCTTGAGTTATCATGAACATAGGGTCAGCGACTATCAAATCACAGAGGTTGTTCTTATTGCCGTAAACCTTGACTTGTTCACCTGCCATCATGGAGTACTTTCTAATCTGTTCGTGGAGTTCTTGACGGTTACCGCCTTTTTTAACTGCATCCATCATGATGTTTTCTGTAGCCATAAAAGGTAACTCGTTTAGCACTCTTTGACGGATAACCTTATCATATACGACTAGACCGTCAGTTACGTTTAACATGATATTTAGTATAGCATCCACACCTAAGAACGCCTCAGCTACAGAGATTCTCTTGTTAGCGGAGTCGTCAAGAGTTCTTTCAAACCACTGCGTAGCAGATGTAAATGCAGGATTTAAAGTATCAACCATCACGTAACGTGCTAAAGATGTGATTCTCTCACAACGCATAGGATTTCTCTTGTAAGCCATAGCAGATGAGCCTATTTGACCCTTTTCAAAAGGTTCTTCCATCTCTTTAAAGCTTTGTAGGATTCTCATGTCGTTGGAGAACTTACTACAAGATTGTGCTATTCCACAGAGTGTGCTAACTATTTGATAGTCAATCTTCCTAGAGTAAGTCTGTCCAGATACTGGCACTACATTCTTAGGGTCGAATCCCATCTCTACAGCAATCTGTCTTTCGAGTTCTTTAACCTTAGCGGTATCACCGTTGAAAAGTTCCTTAAAGGATGCCTGTGTACCAGTAGTACCCTTAGAACCCAACATACATAGGTTTTCAATCCTGAAGTCTAATTCTTTTAAGTCCATTAGAAGTTCATTAGTCCAAAGAGTTGCCCTCTTACCCACGGTAGTCAACTGTGCAGGTTGTAGGTGAGTATATGCTAAGCAAGGCATATCCTTGTACTTCATGGCAAAGTCTGAAAGCTGTGCGATTACGCTTACTAACTTCTTCTTAATGATTTGCATAGCGTCACGCATAACGATTACGTCGGTGTTGTCGCCTACGTAACATGAGGTTGCTCCTAAGTGGATAATCTTTTCAGCATTAGGACAAGCCTTACCATAGGCATATACGTGTGACATAACGTCATGACGGCAAACCTTTTCACGTTCCTTAGCCACTTCATAGTCGATATTATCGACGTTAGCCTCTAGTTCGTCTACCTGTGCTTGTGTTACGTTTAGACCGAGGTTCATCTCTGCTCTAGCCAAAGCCACCCAAAGCTTACGCCAAGTAGTGAACTTCTTATCAGCAGAAAAGATGTACTGCATCTCCTTACTAGCGTACCTAGTGCAGAATGGACTTTCATAACTGTTATTACTCATAAACGAAAAAACTCCTTATTTTAAGATTTTACATATAGATTAATTCTAACACATATGGGGACATTTTTCAAGGAAATTTTGAAAAAATGTTCAATTCTTTATTTCAGGAAAAATTTTTAAGGTGAAATTCGGAACGTTTTGGAAAACTCACACCAATTTTTTTGTAGGGAA
>CAZWRW010000159.1:0-4256 GCA_964636465.1 uncultured Ruminococcus sp.
ACAGAATACAAATACTCCACGATTCTATAGTCACAGAACGGCACACGAACCTCCAAACCACTATACATGGATGCTCTATCTTTTCTATCTAGAAGTGTCTGCATGAACCAGTCTAAGTTAAGTTTCATCATCTCACGCATACGCCGTTCCAGTGGAGAAATCTCTCTATCTATGATTACACTGTTACAAGTATCTTGATACTTATGGTGTACATATTCATAAGGCTCAATTTGATGGGCTATGTTGTCATTAAGGAAAGAGTATCTAAAGGCGGTCGATTGTGACCAAGGAAAGCCATCAGTTTCACGGATGGTTGGGTCTCGATACCAAGGATATCCCCCAAAGATTTCGTCGGCACATTCGCCTGAAAGTGCTACTGAAAACTCCTCCTTGATGGCTTTACACAACAACAACATTGAAGAGTCCACATCAGCCATAGCTGGGAGGTCTTTTGAATCTACGGAAGAGTACAACGCATCCACAAGTTCGGGAGTATCTATGGTTACTCTATGATGTACACTGCCTAAGTATTCCACCATCTGTTCGATGTAGATGTCATCGCTGTTAGGTTGGAACTTGTTAGCTTTAAAATACTTTTCGTTATCCCTGTAGTGTACCGAAAACGTGTGCAACTCCTTGCCTTGTGATTTCAAGTTTTGATTAGTCACCGATGAGATGATACTACTATCCAAGCCACCTGATAGAAAAGTACATATAGGTATATCGGAGACGTTCTGCCGTATGATGGAATCTCTAACGAGATACTGCACCTTTTCGATGGTTTCCTCTAAACTGTCGTTGTGCGGATGGTCTACCACTTGCCAATATCGCTTGATAGTTAAACCCTCATAACGATTGAAGTAGCCATAGTGTGCTGGTGGGAGTTCGTCTATACCTTTGAAGACTCCGTTTCCACTTTGACGTGAGGGTGCTAAGAGTATCAAATCCGCCACGCCATTGATATCCAACTTGCGTTCTACACTTGGTACAGCTAAGATACCTTTAATTTCAGAAGAAAATATGAAACCATCCTTGTGATGTCTGTAGAAGAACGGTTTCACGCCTAGCCTATCACGAGCGAAGAACAGTCTATGCTCATTTGATGACCATATGGCAAATGCAAAGATTCCATTAAACTTTTCGAGACACTTTTCACCCCAACAGATATAAGCTTTTAAAACTACTTCTGTATCGGAATGCGTTTTGAATGAAATCCCTAACTCCCTAAGAGCGTTTCTAACGTCGTCAGTGTTGTAGAGTTCTCCGTTGTACACGATGGAATACTCACCACCGTATTCACTGGAGACCATCGGCTGTTTACCGTTCTCGATGTCTATTACTGCTAACCTAGTATGCAACAGTGCCGTCTCCCCATTGATATACATACCGTCGTCGTCAGGACCTCGTCGCTTTAGAGAGTTCACCATCTTGATTAGCGTTTCATAGTCTAAGTTTGCGTTTACTGCACCTGCAATTCCACACATAAGATAACATCACCTCAAATACATACTATGTCATAGAGGTGAATTTTATGTTAAAAAAACATCGGAACGCCCAAAGGACGTTCCGTACAGAATATTATATATCTATTTAACTATACTATAGCCTCGTCATCATCATCAGCGACTTTAAGTTCCAAACGCCACACGGTGTTAAGTGATTTATTCTTATACATTTTGAAAGTGTTTACACAGAAATCGTAAACCATGAGTGCTAAGAATATCACGCTAACTCGTTTGGAGGTTTCATAATCTATGTTAGAAAGCATATTCATGATAGGTGTAAAGAACTTATCCATAAATAGCGTGATTATGAAAGCAAATCCGCTACTGGTTGGAACTGAAGTGTACTTCGTGATATGTAACGCAAACCTCGAATAGTTCCACAAGACTATGTTACAAGTTTTTTCAATGAACGTTCCGAGTAAAATTTCCGCTACACATACGAACGTGAAAGCACATCCAAAGTAGAAACCCAGCCGTCTGAGTGGGGTGTTCAAGAAAGGCAACCTATCAAAAAGCGTTGAGCATTCGGGAGTGCCTAACAGTAGGAACAATCCCACGATGGCAACGCCATAACCCAACAGGAATGGCAAACCCATATTTCGATTGTCTATGTAACCTTTTGTAAAGGCTAACCATACGTTTTCAACCAAGAATCCTAAGAATGCTACTATGGTCATCATGAGTATTAGTGTAGGTATCGTGTATGTTTTCATAAAAAAGCCCCCTTTTCAACTAACATCAATTGACTATACCTTATCATGATATTATTGTAACATACAAAAATTAAAGAAACATTAAAACTTTTGTGACATATATGTGAGATTTTAAAAAATTTTCGTACGTAATGCAATCCCATGCTATCGCATAGCGGAACGCCGTGGGGAATTGAAAATCCTGTGTAGGGAACGGGCTGTGACCGTTCCTTAAATTTGCCGAAGGCAAATCAATGTTTGTGTTTGGTGAATTTAATAAAAAAATATCGGAACGCCCTAAGACGTTCCGTAAATTCTCGAATTGACGTTAAAGCAACACCACATTGACCAACAATAAAGAGGTACTCACGCCCAAAGCGACGTAGTCACTAGTGTGAGCTTTCAACTGTTTTAGTCTAGTCCTGCCCTCACCGCCTTGATAACACCTGCATTCCATAGCTAGAGCCAACTCCTCGGAACGCCTAAACGCCGATACAAACAGAGGTATCAACACCGGTATGATGGCTGAGGCTCTCTCTTTAAGAGTGCCTGTCTCGAAACTTGCACCTCTGGACTTCTGTGCAGAGATTATCTTGTCAGTTTCGTCTATCAATAGTGGTATGAACCTCAATGCTATAGTCATCATCATAGCGAGTTCGTGGACTGGTACGTTGAACCTTTTCAACGGTGAAAACAACCTTTCGAGGGCATCGGTTAGGCTTACTGGCGAAGTCGTGTATGTCAAAATGGACGAACCGACTATCAACATCACGACCCTTACGAAATTAAAGATACACTCATTTAAGCTCTTATCCGTGATTTTCAAAAACCACCACGACCACAATGTTTTGTCGCCCTCAATCATGAACAGGTTAAGCACCGCCGTAAAGATGATTATCGGCATAAGAGGCTTTAAACTCTTCCACATGAGCTTGATGGGAATCTTAGTCATGAGCCACACCACCCATGCGAACAGTGTCCCCACCGCCAACCCTTGGAACGTATCCGTGGAGAACAACATGGCTATGTAGATAGCCGTTATTATAATCTTAAACCTAGGGTCTAACCTATGGATGATACTATCCTTGGGAAAATATTGACCTAGTGTAATATCTTTTAACATAATATATAAACCTTTCTAAGATTGAGATATAATCCCATGCTGTCGCATGGCGGAACGGTCACAGCCCGTTCCCTACACAAGATGTTTTAAACTATTTCAACCTACTCTTCAAAACGTCCACGGCTTGAGAAGTAGTATACACATTAGGAAAATCATACCCCATGGACTTTAAACTTATGAACACTCTAGAAATCTGTGGGACTTGCAAACCTATTTGAACCAAATCATCAGCTTGGTTGAACACTTTAGGAGTTTCATCAAAACAGAATACTTTGCCCTTGTTCATGACGAGTATCTTGTCCGCAAACTCTGCCATGTCTTCCATGCTATGTGATACTATCAATATGGTGGCGTTGGTTCGCCTGTGATACTCCTTAACCATGGAGAGTATCTGCATTCTGCCAAGTGGGTCGAGACTGGCACAAGGCTCATCTAAGATTAAAACTTTAGGTTTCATAGCCATAACCCCTGCGATGGCTACACGTCGTTTTTGACCACCTGACAAATCAAATGGAGACTTCTCTAACAGTTGGGATATATGCAACATCTCAGCAGTTTCAAGCACGGATTTTTTAATCTCTTCCTTGGATAATCCCATGTTTTTTAATCCAAAAGATATATCTTTATACACGGTATCTTCAAAGATTTGATACTCCGGATATTGAAACACCAATCCAACTTTAAAACGCACCTCACGGATATTTTTCTTGTTTTCCCAAACGTCCACGCCGTCAACGTAGACTTTTCCCGAAGTTGGTGGAAGTAATCCGTTAAAGTGTTGTATCAAGGTAGACTTTCCTGAACCAGTATGCCCTATTACTCCGACTATCTCACCTTGATTGATTTCTATATTAACATTATCCACAGCGGTCTTTTCAAAAGGTGTCCCGATACTGTACGTATAGGTTAAACCCTCAGTTTTGATTATTGCCATAA
>CAZWRW010000160.1:0-4209 GCA_964636465.1 uncultured Ruminococcus sp.
AAACCTTACCGTTCATATCTTAGCAAGATGTCTCTAGCGATGTCCTTTTTAGATTGCCTAGTATCCATAGCCTGTTTTTCGATGTACCTATGTGCTTGAGGTTCTGTAAGTTTGAGATACTCCATCAAGACACACTTGGCTCGATTGATGAGTTTAATTTCGTCTATCTTCACTTGAAGTTTGGCGTTCTCTTTTTGATAACCTAATATTCTTGAACGTGTAGCCGTAACCAATTTGATGGCTTGAAAAAACATAGTCTTATTCACAGGTTTTGCGACTACACATACACCATAGTCCATTAGACGTTCAGTTAGTTCGTCAGCTATGGCGGATTTACACAGCAACACTATCCCTGATGAGGTATGTTCGGATAGGTACGTTGAAAGTTCATGTCCAAACTCGTCAGTTAGGGCGGTGTTTATTACGATTATATCATAGTCTGTACTGGATACCAACCTACGTGCTTCCGAACCACTAGCCACCGTGGATACGTTGTTAATCTTGGTAGCGTTCACGACCATCTTAACTAGCACGTCTAGACCTTGGTTAGAACCAGAAACTATGAGTGCTTTTTCCATATATTTTACCCCTCCTTTGCTTAATCCAATAACAGTTTACCTACAAAAATATTTCGTGTAGGAAACGCCGTTTTAACTTCTTTTAGATAGGCTCTCTTTTAGATTTTTCCAAGTCTTTTCCCCGATTACCTCATTGACTAGTTCGCTCTTGTCGGCAAGTTCGATAGCCTCATCTAAGCTTGATGGTAAATCTGCAAAGGTTTTGCACTTAGAATCACAAAGAGTCTTCTTGTTTTCGATACCCTCTATACCAGCGTGTAGGATTAAGTTCAACGCCATATAGATGTTACAAGTATTATCAGGGGAGCATAGAGCTATTCTGCGGAGTTCGCATTCAGGTTGTACTCTAATTAGGTCAGGAATGCTTAAATCTTCCTTGATTCGATTCAACCTATCGTATGAGTTTCTACTCATGTTTAAGATAGCTGTAATCTCTGGAAGTCTGTCTAGTACACCCGCCATGAACTGATTGCCCTCTTCACGGATATGTTTTTCAGCATCCAAAGAGAACACGCTTTGGTCATCCTTAGTGACGTTTATGTTTATCAATAGGGAACTGCCAACATCATCTAGGATTGGTTTAGGCATAAATGAACAGAATAACCCATTTTGATAGGCTATAGTATCCACAGCGACCTTGAACTGTAGGAAGTTATCCGCTGAAGATAGGGCGTTATCATGTTTGAAGTCTATCTCATTTTGACCGTGACCATACTTGTGACGTGAAGTCTGTGGAGAGAGTCCCATCTCTTCTAGAGTGATACATATTTCACGACGGATATTTTCACACTTATCTAATGGAGAAGTATCCAAATAACTTGCACGGTCGTGAGGGATGTCTGTAGGGTTGCCATCGGTGTCGCAGTCGAAGAGGTAAAATTCACACTCTGTGCCGATATCCACGGAGTAGCCCATGCGTACCAACTCATCGTTATAGGATTTTAACCTGTTACGTTGGTCTAACTCGAACACTGAGCCGTCAGTCTCTCTGATATCACAAAGTAGACGGATTACACTACCTGTTTTAGGTCTCCAAGGCATTAGTGAGAGTGTACTCGCAATAGGGAATAGTCTAAGTTCGTGACCTGTTATGTAGTTTCTGCCTAAGTAAGCTGAAACATCAAAAGGCATACCATACTTGAAAGCACGTTTTAATTCTGTAGGTAAGATAGCTATGTTTTTCATTCTACCGAATATGTCACAGAAAGCCAATCTAATAAACTTGACATCGTTCTGTTCTACGAAGGATATTATATCCATCTGTGAGTATTTTTGCATACTATGCACTCCTTTTTTCAATCTAATTGGACTTGTTAAATTGCGTATTTGCTTTAATAATTATATCACAATTAGGTTAATGTGTAAAGGGTATCATGATGTGATATAGTTCCATTTTGTCGCATTACAAAACCAAATTGAATTATCAAATTGACGTTAAATAAAAAAATAGACGCTTTAAATTCAAAAGAATTTTATCGAAAAAACTTAATTTTATTAAGAAGTTTTCGCACTTTATTTACTATTTAGATATATTCACTATGGATTGAACTTTAATTTTTAGTAAAGTTTCATACATTGATGGTTTAGTGACCTAAAAATTTTAACTTTTAGGGGTATTGACAAACTAAAATTAATGTTGTATACTAGTATCATGATTTAGCAAAGATGCTATAAGTTAAGATTGTACGATGATGTAGTCTTAACTTGTAGCATCTTTTTATTTTGCTTTAAGGATGGTTTATACTCGGTACCATGTAAAACGTTCTTAATAACGATAATCACAATATTTGGAGGAGGATTTTTCATGAACGCAGATATTGGCTTCATGTTGATATGTTCAGCATTCGTATTCTTTATGACACCGGGTTTAGCTTGTTTTTATGGTGGTTTAGTTAGAAAGAAAAACGTCGTAAATACGATGATGTCTTCAATCTTTATCATAGGTACAGCGATAGTTATGTGGGTAATTTTCGGGTATTCGCTATCCTTTGCACCTACCGAGAACGGTATTATAGGCGACCTAAGATGGTTAGGTCTTGAGGGTGTATCCTTAAGTGAGGGTTACACAGAAGATTCAGCAATACCAAACATGGTATTCTGTGCTTTTCAGATGATGTTTGCAATCATCACACCAGCGTTGATTACTGGTGCTACCGCAGGTAGAATGAAATTTAAATCATTGTTTATATTCATAATTGCTTGGACTATCTTGGTATACTATCCACTAGCACATATGGTATGGGGTGCAAATGGTCTATTAGGTCTTGATGGTCTTGGTGCTTTAGACTTCGCAGGTGGAGACGTAGTACATATTAGTTCAGGTATTTCAGCATTGACACTATGTATACTATTAGGTAAACGTTGTGACTATGACCGTTCAGTATATAGAATCCATAATATACCTACAGTAGTAATAGGTGCATCCATCTTGATGTTTGGTTGGTTCGGATTTAATGCAGGTTCAGCACTAGAGGCTAATGGTCAAGCAGTACACGCTTTCATGACTACAGCTACTTCAGCGGGTGCAGCTTTAATCTCTTGGATGATTTGTGACATCGTACACAATGGCAAACCAACCTTGATTGGTGCTTGTACTGGTATGGTAGCAGGTCTAGTAGGAATCACACCAGGAGCAGGTTTTGTACCAATTTGGGCAGCAGTAATAATCGGTTTGACTACTAGTCCAGTATGTTACATCATGATATCTTATGGTAAGAAAAAGTTCGGTTTTGATGATGCTCTAGATGCTTTTAGTTGTCATGGTACAGGTGGTATCTGGGGAGGTATATTGACAGGTGTATTTGCTAAGGAGAGTATCGGAGGATATTCAGGTTTAATCGAGGGTGACTTCTCACAGTTCATGGCACAGATTTACGGCATACTAATCACAGTAGTGATTGCTGTAGTAGGTACACTAATCTGTTACTTCCTAGCTAAGGTGCTATGTGGTGGCAGTATCAGAGTTGAAAAGAAGGAAGAGATGCTCGGTCTTGACGTTACACAACATGGTGAGAGTGCTTACCCATCATTTAACGGTTTGGAATAGAATAAGGGAGGTTTTTACGGTATGGCTCAAGATAGTGCAACACTCATAAAAGTTGAAGCTATAGTTAGAGAAGAGAGTTACCTCGACGTTAAGAACGCTCTAGACAAGATAGGCGTAAATGGAATCACAGTATATCAAGTGGTAGGTTGTGGCGTTCAGCGTGGTATGTCGGAGTACGTTAGAGGTCAAAAGGTTGAGATACAGGTAGTACCTAAGATTAAGTTTGAGATAGTCGTATCATCCGAGGAATGGGAACAGAAGACTATCGAGGCTATACAGAAGTCTGCTTGTACCGGTAACCCTGGTGATGGTAAGATTTTTAGTTACTACATCAAACAGGCTGTAAAGATTCGTACAGGTGAGACAGGTTACAATGCTGTACAATCTCCTAAAGAGGAGTTAGAATCCTCACATAATAAAAAGAGCAAGAGAAAGTAAGTCCATCCATAACACTAAAGGGAACGCTTGGTTTAGCGTTCCCTTGGTTTTTGTAGAACGACATGGACATCGTTTCGTACACAGGATGATTTAAAACTATAAGATTTCCGTTCAAATTGTGCAAAAATATATTAAGTATATTGATTT
>CAZWRW010000161.1:0-4205 GCA_964636465.1 uncultured Ruminococcus sp.
ATTAAAATTAGGGAACACCCCATGGCGTTCCCTGATGTTTTTTTATTCACGTTCAGCGTACCACGCTTTGCCCTCGTAGGCGTTCCACTGGATGGATACACTCTCAAATCCGAATATCAACTCGATTACGTCGTTTTCACATAGGATGGTGAAAACATAGTCGCCATTGTCGAGCTTATCACACCCGAAAAGTTCTGGGTTAAGGTCGATGATGTTACTAATTTCGCTATCTATTTCATAAGGGTTTATGTACTTATCGACCACTACGTCCACGATTTCATCCTTGTCATTGTACTTTTTATAACCCTTGTAACACATCTCCTTGAAGTCTATCCCCCTAAAACGGATTAACCCCTCATTTACTTGCATATGATGACTATTTGGATTAGCCTCGCAAGTATCTTTAACACCAAAGTAACTCACTATGAATATGCACTCATCATCTTGATAACCAAACTGGTCTAGATTGGTGTCATGTATGTATACATCTTCAAGGTCGTTAGTTTGAAACTTCATAGAAAAAATTCACCTCAACTTATTAGATTACATCACATTCTACCAAAACGCCACTGAATGATAACGTTAAGTCTACCACTTCCGAACTGTACATTACGGTAAAGGTGTACCAATCTTTAGTTTTGGATTTCTTATACCCAAACAGTTCAGGATAGTACTCTAACATTTTTAATAAGTCTTGTGTAAAGTTAGAGTAATCCATAAACAGGTCGGGAACGATGTTGTTAGTATTTTTATCAGTGTAGCCGAAAAATTTAGCTGATTTAAGCTCAACATCGTTTAGAGTAATCTCAACGCTTTCCACCAGTATTTCCGAATCACTAGGGTTAGCTTCATTGCCTTTTGGTATGTATCCCTCGTTTAACACCAAGGTAATCGCACCGTTTGAAATCTTGATGTCTTCAATCAAAGCACTTCGGATACATAAATCTTCTAAGTTGTTCGTTTGATAACTCATCTCAGGTCACCTCTTACTGAATTTGATAATATAATATTATTATAACCTAATTGGATTATACTTGCAAGTGGTTACAGGAAATTTTTCTATAGGGAACGATGCCCACGTCATTCTGATATGGTGTTATATTCTAGTGGCTAAAAGTTGTGAATATTGTTTTCTAAAGTCATCAAAAGTGCCGTTGTCTAGTGATTCACGAATCTTTTCCATGAGAGTGTTGTAAAAGTACAAGTTGTGCATAACTGCTAATCTACCGCCTAACTGTTCTTGTGCCTTGAATAGATGTCTAACATAGGCTCTACTGTGATTTCTGCACACTGGACAGTCACAATGTTCATCGATTGGACGGCTGTCAGTGGTGTACTTCTCGTTGGTTATATGCATGATACCATCCCATGTGAAGATAGTTCCGTGCCTTGCATTTCTAGATGGCATTACACAGTCGAACATATCCACACCACGAGCTACACCCTCTATGATATTTGATGGTGTTCCTACACCCATTAAGTATCTAGGTTTGTCTTTAGGCATATACTCTTCCACAACGTCTAAGATGTGATACATCTCTTCAGTAGGCTCACCGACCGCTAAACCGCCTATAGCATAGCCGTCCAAATCTAAGGAGACTATGTCTTTCATATGTTGTATTCTAAGGTCGTCAAAAGTGCAACCTTGGTTGATTCCAAACAACATTTGATGTGGATTTATCGTATCAGGGAGAGCGTTTAGACGAGCCATCTCATCTTTGCAACGGATTAGCCAACGTGTAGTCCTCTCACAAGAGTTTTTAGCATACTCATATGTAGCAGGGTTTTCGACACACTCATCAAAAGCCATGGCTATGGTTGAACCTAAGTTTGATTGTATTTGCATAGAAACTTCCGGTGACATGAAGATTCTATGACCATCCAAATGTGATGCGAAGTACACACCCTCTTCTTTAATCTTTCTCAAACTCGCCAATGAAAATACTTGAAATCCACCGCTATCCGTGAGGATAGGTCTATCCCAATTTATGAACTTGTGTAGACCTCCCATAGTTTTCACTACCGTATCGGATGGGCGTAAGTGTAGATGGTACGTGTTACACAACTCTACTTGACACTTTAGGTCTTTCAAATCTAGTGAGGATATCCCCCCTTTGATAGCTCCCGCAGTGGCAACGTTCATAAAGAATGGACTCTGTACAGTGCCATGCACGGTTTCAAGGATACCTCGTCTAGCCTTGCCCTCAGTCTTTATTAGCTTAAACATTGATAAATTCTCCTCTATGATATAATTTCATTTTGCAAAGCAAAATTGGATTGTCGAATATCCGTTTATATTATACGATTAGCATACAGTCTCCAAAGGAAAAGAATCTATACTTTTCCTCTACAGCGATTTTGTATGCGTTCATAGTGTGGTCGTAACCCATAAACGCTGATACCAACATGATTAGCGTACTCTCTGGAAGATGGAAGTTAGTGATTAATCCATCAAGGACTTTAAACTCATAGCTTGGATATATGAAGATATCCGTGTAACCGTCAGCCTCTTTTATTATGCCATCGTTGAACGTTGCGACGCTCTCCAAAGTTCTACAGGATGTCGTGCCTACTGCGATGACTCTTCCGCCGTTAGCCTTGGTTTGATTGATAAGGTCAGCGGTCTCCTGTGGGAGATGGTAATGTTCACTGTGCATTTTGTGGTCTAGGATGTTATCTTCTTTTACTGGTCTGAACGTGCCTAAACCTACGTGTAGAGTCACATATGCGATGTTTATACCCATATCTTTTAGTTGTTGTAGCTGTTCATTTGTGAAGTGTAATCCAGCCGTAGGTGCTGCCGATGAACCTAACTCCTTAGAGTATACCGTTTGATAACGTTCCTTATCTTGTAACTTCTCCGTGATGTATGGAGGTAATGGCATCTGTCCAACGTCTTCTAAAGCTGTGAAGAAGTTTCCATCACACTCAAACTTGACTATTCTGTTGCCATCGTCTTTGACCTCTAGGACTTCGGCTACTAACCTACCCCCACCAAATGAAAACTTAGCTCCTACTTTACACTTCTTACCGGGTCTACAGATGATTTCCCAAACCTTATCGCCGTGCTGTTCTAAGAGCAAAAATTCCACAAAGGATTTTGTCTCCAACTTTTCGCCATATAGTCTAGCGGGTAGCACTCTAGAATCGTTTAAGACTAGCAAGTCACCTTTTTTAAGGTAGTTGCATAGGTTATAGAAGTGGTCATGTGTGACCTCTCCAGTTTGACGATTTACGCACATCATGCGTGAATGGTTTCTAGGCTCTATAGGAGTTTGAGCTATCAAGGTTTCAGGTAAGTCATAAAAGAAGTCTGACTTTTTTAACATAATATAAAAATCTCCTTATAATTTAAAAAAATAAGCTAAAAACTATTGACAATACTGAAAAAAACGTGTATTATATAACTTAGATAGAGGTGCGGTAAAGATTAGTACTCAACGCCGAGAAAGTATCGGATTCGTTAATTAAGCGTTGAAAAAAGGTAATATCGCCGAAATGCTAAAATTGTCGATAGGTTTTAGTATTGGGTACAGATTGAATAAGTCTGTAACTGTCATCATGTTGGTATGGTGGAGAGCTATCGGCATATGTTTTTCTGTATGTCAATATCTTTTATTATACATCATGATGAGCCAGTTTTCAACTGGTTTTTTTGAGTTTTATAATATTTTTATTTAAAAGGAGTTTTTGTAGGATGAAACAACAATACAATGTGGGTATCATAGGTGCTACTGGTATGGTAGGTCAACGTTTTGCAACACTACTTGAAAACCACCCATGGTTTAAGGTCGTAGCACTTGGAGCATCTCCACGTTCTGCTGGTAAGACTTATGAAGAAGCTGTAGGCAAGAAGTGGGTCATGAAGACACCTATCCCTGAAGAGATGAAGGACATCATCGTAATGGATGCTACAGCAGACATCGAGAAGATTGCCGAAAAGGTAGACTTCGTATTCTGTGCCGTAGACATGAAGAAGGACGAAATCAAGGCATTGGAAGAAAAGTACGCTAAGGCAGAAGTTCCAGTAGTGTCCAACAACTCTGCACATAGGTTCACCCCTGATGTTCCTATGGTAGTGCCTGAAATCAACGCTGACCATCTAGAGATTATCGAATCTCAAAGGAAGAGACTAGGTACTAAGAAAGGTTTTATCGCAGTAAAGTCTAACTGTTCTATCCAAAGTTATGTACCTGCACTATCCC
>CAZWRW010000162.1:0-4202 GCA_964636465.1 uncultured Ruminococcus sp.
AATATCTTAAATGGAAAGGAAGTTTCAATTATGAAAACGTTCGTTTATTCACCACAGGGAGTATGTTCTTCACAGATTACCATCGAATATGATGAGAACACTAACACTTTAGAGAGTGTATCATTTGTAGGCGGTTGTAATGGTAACCTAAAGGGCATAGGCTCACTAGTTAAGGGCATGAAGATTGATGACGTAATCGAAAGACTTGAAGGCACTGACTGTCGTGGTAAAGGCACTTCATGTCCAGACCAGTTGGCTAAAGCTCTAAAGAGCATATCATAGTCATGGTAAACGTGTTCACACACATCGAAAGCACACCGATTAGAGTGTGCTTTTGTGTAATATTTGCAATGTTACTACTAATATTCATAGTACCGATGGTTACTGGTGGAATCTTAAACTTAGGAAACATAGTCGGTATAGCCGTATCTGCAATAGGATTTTTAATATTTGCATTCAACGATAGATTTTCTAAGCTAATAGATACTATTCTAGAAAAGTCTGTAGGTAGAGTTGCTATAAATATAATATCAGTGCTTGTATTGATATGTATACTGTTAGCCGTGATAATATCAGGAATTATGGTTTTTAAGATGAATAACCATCCGAGTGAGCCGAGCAACATCATAGTATTAGGATGTAAGGTTAAAGGCACTAAACCTAGCTTGATGTTGAAACATCGTCTTGATACCGCCTATGATTACCTTGTATCAAATCCTGATGTTATCGCTATAGTATCGGGGGGCAAGGGTGATGACGAACAGATATCCGAGGCTCAATGTATGAAAGAATACTTAGTAGGTAAGGGAATATCAGAAAGTAGAGTTATCATGGAAGATAAGTCTACTAGCACCTATGAAAACTTCAAGTATTCAAAAGAAATCCTAGAGGGACAAGGTCTGCCAACGGATAGCATCACAGTAGTAACCGATGGATACCATCAACTAAGAGCATCCATGATAGCTAAAAAATTAGACTTTAAGACTTACAGCATATCAGCAAAGACTTCGTGGTATTTAGTGCCTACCTACTTCGTTCGTGAATGGTTTGGTGTGACGTATCAGTATATTTTTGGATAACAAAAACGGAACGATTTTCTAAAAGTCGTTCCGTTAATTTTTTAATGTTTGAAAATCATATAGCCTGTTTGTACTGAAACTTCACAGCTTTCATAGATTTTAAACTCTTTTTGCAGTCTATGAAACGTTGGTTTGAGCTACCTCTAAATACTAAGTCGTAGGAGTGTTTGCTCTGTTCAAACTTGCCATCTACTAGCATATCGGAAACTTTTAAAAGTTCAAGATATCCGTTGTTTGAAGTAGCGTTCTCAAGTAGATACTCGAACGTGTAGCCTGTATATGTAACTATGTCCAAATCAGAAAACTTTTCCTTGATGTTTTCGCCTAAGTGTGCCAAACTCAATGCCTGACAGAAAGGCTCTCCTCCACTGAAAGTCACGCCATCAAGTAGAGGGTTATCCTCTATGGCTTTGAGAATTTCGTCCTCATCGGCGAAGTAACCGCCGTTAAAGTCGTGAGTTTGAGGGTTATGACATCCCACGCAGTGGTGCGGACACCCTTGCACAAAGATTGTATACCTAATACCATGCCCATCTACTATGCTATCTTCACAGACACCTGCTAACCTTATGCACATATAATAACACTCCTTAATGTTTAACTCTAGTTCGATTTCAAACCGTGAGTAACTCTGTCTTTAACTTCTGCACGTTTAGCATCGTTGAACCTGTCCAACGTGCCGACAAGATATCCTGTAATACGTCTGATACGTTCAAACGGTACGCCGTCCTCCTTTTCGGAACGACCACAACATGGACAAGTCTCCCCAATGATACCTGTAAATCCACAGATAGGGTCACGGTCTACTGGATGGTTTATAGAACCATATCCGATACCGCTCTCTTTCATGCAACGAATGACTTTTTCAAAAGCGTCTACGTTTTGAGTAGGGTCGCCGTCTAACTCTACGTAGCTTATGTGTCCGCCATTGGTTAGAGCGTGATATGGTGCTTCAAGTTTAATCTTTTTGAAAGCGTTCAACTTGTAATACACAGGCACATGGAACGAGTTAGTATAGTAATCTCTATCGGTTACACCCTCAATGATACCATACTTTTCAGCATCCATCTTAACGAAACGTCCGGAAAGACCTTCAGCTGGAGTTGCCAAAAGTGAAAAGTTTAACTTAGTCTTTTCTGCCTCCTTGTCCATGCGTTCACGCATATGTGAGACTATCTCCAAACCGAGTTTTTGTGCCTCTTCGCTTTCACCATGATGTACACCTATCAATGCTTTTAAAGCCTCTGCGAGACCTATAAATCCTACGGATAGTGTACCATGTTTCAAAACTTCTGCCACGCTATCTTCCTTGGATAACTCTTCGGAATCTATCCATACACCCTGACCCATCAAAAATGGGAAGTTCTTGACTTTCTTTTGACACTGAATCTTAAATCTAGCCATCAACTGTTCTATGGTCAATTCAAGATAGTAGTCCAACTTTTTGAAGAATAGTTCAACGTTGCCCTGACTCTCAATTGCTAACCTTGGCAAGTTTATGGATGTGAAACTCAAGTTACCTCTACCGCTGACTATCTCCCTAGATGGGTCATGAACGTTAGCCATAACTCTAGTACGACAACCCATGTATGCGATTTCAGTGTTGTAATCGTTGGGCTTGTAGTATGGTAAGTTGAACGGTGCATCTATAAATGAGAAATTCGGGAATAACCTCTTAGCCGATACCCTACACGCTAATTTGAAAAGGTCATAGTTTGGGTCTTGTGGATTATAGTTCACGCCCTCTTTAACTTTGAATATGTGTATCGGGAAGATAGGAGTCTCACCATTACCCAAACCCTTTTCCTGTGCGAGTAGAACGTTCTTGATTACTAGTCTACCCTCTGGAGAGGTATCTGTGCCGTAGTTTATTGAACTAAATGGCGTTTGCGCTCCTGCACGACTGTTCATAGTGTTTAGATTATGAATCAAAGCTTCCATAGCTTGATATGTAGCTCTGTCAGTTTCCTTGTAAGAGGTTTTCAATGTGAAAGTTTGTATCTTGTCTATGGTGTCGTTGTCTAGATATTTTGATAGTAACTCTTTCTCATAGATTTGATACTCATTAGAGTTATCCAATAGTGGTATGAGGTTGTAATCGTCTCTCACACTACAGAAGACTTCATTAGCTACCTCAGTAGGTAGTTCTGTTAGGAGTTCCATCGCTTTGGATAGGTTGTCTAGATATCTATGTTGATAGGTCTTGCGAACGCCATCAGCCATAGCGTAGTCGAAGTTTGGGACACTCTGTCCGCCGTGTTGGTCGTTTTGATTGGACTGTATAGCTATACAACATAATGCTGAATAACTAGAAATATCATTAGGGGTTCTAAGATATCCGTGACCCGTATAGAATCCACCCTTGAAAAGTTTGATTAAATCTATTTGGCAACAGGTAGTGGTAAGTGTATAGAAGTCCATATCATGGATGTGTATGTAGCCATCCTTGTGAGCATTGGCGTGTTTAGGGTCTATTACGTAAAGTTGATAGAAATCCTTAGCACTGACTGAGCCATACTTCAACATAGTACCCATAGCGGTGTCGCCATCGATGTTAGCGTTTTCTCTTTTTATGTCGCTGTCCTTAGCGGAGTTAAAGGTCAAGTCTCTAAAGACTTTCATTAAGTTGGTTTGCATCTCACGAGAACGTGTACGTTCGTATCTGTAGAGTATGTACGCTTTTGATGTGTTTGCGTGACCCTCTTCAATTAGAACCTTTTCCACAATATCTTGTATCTGTTCAACGGTTGGGATGTTATCAGCATAGATTTTTTCAGCCTTATTGTAGACCTTTAAAGATAACCTCTCAGCCTCTTTGTAGTCGTTGCCCCCTATGCTCTGTGCAGATTTATAGATGGCATCGGCAATCTTCTGCGTGTTGAATAGTGCTATTCGCCCATCCCTCTTGACTATATGAGTAATCATAAATATAAACCTCCTAAAATGTGGTGTGTTGTTTTGAACTTTCAATCGTGACTAATAGATATTATATACCCATGAACTATAAAAGTCAAACCTAAATTTAGTTGTGAGTTTTTAGAAATTCCGTTCACATGGGATTTTCAAAACATCGGATTAAATTGTAATAGGAACGTCATGATGGCGTTCCTATATTAGTTTAAC
>CAZWRW010000163.1:0-4164 GCA_964636465.1 uncultured Ruminococcus sp.
CGTTAGTCTTCCTTACCGATTGCATTTCTTAAAGCACGTAGCTCGTCCGCTTTGAGTTCCCTCCAAGTGGATGGTTTCAACATACCTAGCTTTACTGGTCCAATGCTGATACGTCTTAAACGTGCAACCTCTAAACCGACACTCTCGCACATCCTCCTAATTTGACGATTCCTACCCTCTTTGATGGTCATCAATAAGACTACACGATTTTCTTCTTTAGTGACCACCGTAACTGTGGCTGGTAGTGTCATCTTGCCATCGAGTTCAACGCCGGTAGCGAGTTTTACTAACTGTTCTTCTGTGACACTAGGTCTAACTGTGACCCTATAGGTCTTGGAAATATGTTTGCTAGGATGCATTATATCGTTGGCAAACTTGCCATCATTAGTGAAGAGCAGTAAACCCTCAGTGTTCTTGTCAAGCCTACCGATTGGATAAACCCTCTCTTCTACGCCCTCAAGCAAATCCATAACGGATTTTCTGTTCAACTCATCGGACATGGTGGTGACGTATCCACGAGGTTTATTCATCATGATATAAATCTTGTTCTTCTTACGTGGGATATACAACCTTTCACCATCTACGGTGATGACATCCTTAGAGGTAGCCTTATCGCCTAACTTGATAGGTCTGCCATTAAGCTTAACCCTACCTTGTGAGATTAACTCCTCTGCTTTACGCCTAGAACAGTACCCTGCCTCAGCGATTATCTTTTGTATTCTATCCATTTAAAATAATCCTTTCATTACGTATTATAACGTGAGTTTCTAAAAGTCAATCAAGCGTTGCTTGATTCTGCGGAACGTCGTGGGCGACGTTCCTAATTAAATCATATTAACCTATATATGAATCTCAAAAACTTCTGTTTTAGTGAGCGTTTCACTGGAGTGGTCTTCCGTGAAATGTTCTCAGTAGTAGCCAACTGTGATGTTGCTAAAACTTCACCATTTAGAGTGTATTCCACATAGCCGACTACCTCACCACTTTGGATGGGTGCATACTCAAACTGCGGAACGTTCACCTCTATGGAGTAGTCACAAAGTTCACCTTGTATTGTTGGAAGTTTAACATCATCTATAGGGGTTAGAGTCACACTGTCACTAGTACCGCCGACAACATCCATAGAAAAATAGCTCTGTGTAGGCTCACTTAACGATACTTGTGTGAAACCGTAATCATATAGTGCCATGTGGTCGTTCCAGTCGTCGGGGTCGTTTAGAGTTACCACTATCAATGTGACACCATCACGTACACACGCAGATACTAAACATCTTCCAGCATCGTCTGTGAAACCTGTCTTTACTCCGATGACTCCATCATACATGGAAAGCAACTTATTAGAGTTTTTAAGCCATCTGTCATAGGGTGGGTTACCGAAGTTCACCTGTGCGGTCTGTTGTGAACATATTTCTCTAAAGTCGGAGTTTTTCAACGCTTCACGAGTGAGTAGTGCCATATCGTAGGCGGTAGAGTGATGTCCTCCACTGTCTAAGCCTGACGGCGTTACAAACAGAGTATCTTCCATGCCTATGGATTTAGCACGTTCGTTCATCATTGCGACGAAGTTCTCAATTGAACCTCCTACCTTGACGGCGGTGGCGTTAGCACTATCGTTCCCTGATGGCAACAGCATACCATAACACAATGCCCTCTTAGTGACGATATCACCCTCAACTAACCCCATGGATGACCCCTCAACCTTTATGGCTTGACTATCTACTACAAACTGAGAGTCTAAATCGCCACTTTCTAAACACAAAAGAGTGGTCATAATTTTAGTGGTACTAGCCATAGGTAACTCTTCATGAGAGTTTTTCTCATACAACACCGTGCCTGTGGTGCTTTCGACCATCACACAAGCCTTTGCGGATACCTCCACCGCTTGGACGTTTACGCCCCCTAAACACACAAAACTCACGACCAACCCGAACACTACACAGAATATCTTTCTCATACAGATACACCCCCATAAAATAATCTATGTGGTACGTGAGAAAAATATTCTAATCAACATGAGTTCGACGATTCAATTTTGCGTTGCAAAATTGCGGAACGGTCACAGCCCGTTCCCTACATAGGATTTTCAAGCCTTACAGCTTGTCACATACAATACTAATTATCTTCCTTTTCCTCGATGTCTTTATCTTCGGACTTTTCAGATTTTTCTGTCTTAGTGTCGCCTTTCTTATCATCTTTCTTTAGTAGGTCGGTGACCTTGTCTACCATGTCTGGAATCTTACTAATGATTGCGTTCTCCTTACTTGCACCCATGGACATCTCTAAAAGCTTGACCTCACCATTTGAAGATACTACTAAAAATCCTAACGGTTGCATGGATACTCCCGCACCTGAACCACCAGCAAATAGTTCTACATCTGCGGTTTTTTTAGGCAAATCCGAACCACCTGATGCAAAACCATATGAAATCTTTGATATTGGTATGATAGTACTGCCATCCTGTGTGGTTATAGGCTTTCCGATTATAGTGTCTACATCTACCATCTCTCTAATCTTGTCTAGGGTTATACCCATGATATCTTTTAACATATTAAAACTCCTTTACATTTTGATTATTAACGATTAACTATATTATGTCGTTTTTCTTTAGGATAGGTATCACCTTGAAAACCATCACCAAGATTTTGCCTACACCATTGCCGAAACCTAACTTAACTTTAAACGATATGTCATACTTGCTGTCACTTGAATTGTATTTTGGTACTATGTTGATACTCTTCTTCTTGACTTTAATATTGTTATCAAGATACGCTAAAATATTATACACTGCTATGTTCAGTTTTCCGAAGTTTAAAGCACATTCGTAAGCGTCCTCATTGGCGACTGTGAAGTCTACGTATAGGTCTGTGACCTTAAAACTCTTTATGAACTTCCCTAAATTGACCTTTATTGCCTTAAAGATATCTAAAACCATATCGATAGTCTGTATGAAATCCATATCGGCATCTTTGGATTTTTTGCCGTCTTTAGCCTTGGATTTTTCTTTTTGCTTATCCTTATTCTTTTCCTTAGTTTCGGATTTCTCACTAGATTTAGTATCTTCTTTACTTTCCGATTCTGATTTACTATCCTCAGTAACCGCCTTGGATTTTTTAGGCTTATCAGTCTTAGAGGTATCCTTGGCATTTGCACTTTTAGTGGATTTCTTCTTAGACTTCTTCTTTTTAGATTTCTTAGGGTAGAACGTTATGAACGCATAAGTAACTCTATACTTCAAATCACCATCAATGTATTTGAACTCTAGGCATACCGGTAGATATATTATCACAGCGAGTATTATCAACACTACTAATAGTACTATCAAACGGAGAACGCCCCCTCCATGTTTTTAATTAACTACACGTTGAATTATCGAATTAGTGTTAATAGTTTAAAAGTTTGGTAAATCTTCAGGTTCGTCAGGTTGGCGTACCTTATGATGTGGTAAAGGTGGCAACTCTGAGATATCGTTCAACCCGAAACACCTCAAAAAGTTCGGCGTGGTGACGTAAGCTATAGGTCGCCCTGGAATGCTTAGTCGCTCCCCCTCCATTATGAGGTCTCTTTCTACTAACTTACCTATGATACCCGAACTATCTATTCCACGGACACTTTCAACGAAACTTCTCGTGACAGGTTGGTTGTAGGCAATTATCGTTAAGACCTCCATCGCTGATGGTGTAAGCACATTTGAACGGTTGACATCCATAGCCTTTTTGACGTACGGTGCAAACTGTTTCTTGGTCACAATTTGATAACATTCACCTAATGCCACAACTTTCAACGCAGATTGACAGTCGGTATACCTATCGTTTAGCTTGTTTATCAATATAGGAAGTTCTTTCGGTGGGACTTCCGTAGCTTGTGAGAGTTTCTTTGCCTCCAAAGGCTCACCGTATGCGAACAACACCGCCTCAATCCTAGATAACTTTTCTTCCATAATTACCACCCAACTTATATTATTGTCCTATTCATACTTAATTATATCACAAATACACAACTTTGTAAACCGCTACGATAAATATATACAGACTTATATTTTTGAACGACAACAAAAAAGGAACGTCTTTTGAACGTTCCTAATTATCATTAATTAGTGCAGTTTCTCCACGTGAGATTTACCACGCTTTAAGAGCAGTACATCTCGGATAGCTAAAAGCCTTGGAA
>CAZWRW010000164.1:0-4164 GCA_964636465.1 uncultured Ruminococcus sp.
AAGTGTTAAAGATTATTCCACCTCTTAGAGTATCTTCGGAAGTTGTCTCTTTTAAGTTCTCACTGGAGGTTAAAGTGTTGCCGTATTCATCTAATACGTAGTAACCCGCATCGTTCCAAGTGTCGGTCAAGATTTTTTCAAAGTTTAGATTGGCTTTAGTTTCAGCCACAATGAAAAACTCTAGATTAGTATCCTGTTTCAACACTGGCGTGATATACATGATATTATCACCATTCGCAACTATGGACTGTTTCTCCTTGTCAGCGTTTTTGAAGAACTCCTCATTGGAGAAGTTTACACTTTGGTTTAAATAATCGAAACCGTTGCCATCTAAGTTGACTATGTACATATTTTCATACTTGTGATACTGAACCATGTTTTCAAGGCAACCTCGTATAAGTGAGTTGTCTGTAGTAGTGTTTTCGTAGGTGTAGTTGGATAGGTGTTTGCCGTAGTTGTCTATGGCAAAACATTGGCTCTTTATGTTCTCCTCTATGATGTTGGCGTAGTTGCTAACTAAGGAGTTGTAACTATCATTTTTGTAGTTACGTAGGAGGTTCACTATGCACCCACAATATGCTACACCACACAGTATCAACAGGATAAAACATAGCAACAGTGATATAAACGTCGGAAGAATGCTTTTCCTTTGGAGATAACTGTTTATCTTGCCCTTAGACTTAGATTTAGGTTTAGAGTTATCGCTCTTATTATATTTTTGAAATTCCAATTTTAACAACCCTTTCACATGGATGGTATACTCATGCAAATTCGATAAATTTGCATATATATATTCTTAACGTATTGAAAAGGTATCTAAAAACGTTTCGTAGTTTGAACCTTGTCTATCGTACACCCCAAAGGATACGTTCTTAAAACAGTGTATGTAGCCATTTTCAAATAGTAAACGTTTAAACCAATTGGAAACATCTTTAGGGTCATTCCCGAAGACACCACAGCCCCATGCACCTAATACCAAATTATCTACATGGTTTTCGATGGCTATCTTTATGATATATTCAGCACGATGTACCATACATTCAGCAATTTCTAATTGACTACAACCCCTCGCCATATGTACATTTACAGCTGGTGAAGTTATCGCACTGATAGTGTATGGGTCATCTATTAAGTAGCCATACGCATCACGGAAGACATCAACACAAGGTGAAAATATCGTGTAGTCGGAGTATAGCGGTTGAGTGACAACGTTGGCATTGTTGTAAGTATAATACTCTTTAGCGGTATCGCTGTTTATGGATGCGTACAGTGTAGAGTTCCTACAGATAGCCTCTTCTTGTGCCATAGCTCCATTTAGAAACCCTCCTCCAACGTGCCTCGCTGATGCAAAATTTAATATACAAGTGTAACCATCATCTATGAACCTTTTGGCACATTCACAAGTATCCTCGTTGTATACTGTTATGTTAGCTTGAGGTTTATTGAAATCCACATCTACTGTGAGATTGTCAAACTGTTCCGGTCTATACAGGATGGCTTTATCAATATCATTACTGAACTTATGTCCATTATATCCACCGTCTTGTATGTATCTGACGGTATCTTGTGCAATCCTCATTGAACTTAAACTCATACGATAATCAATCCTTTCTATTCTATATTTATATATTTGAAATCAAAGATTACATTCCAAATATTATGATAACATCTTTAAGAAAAAAAGTCAACTACCGCTACAAAAAATATATACCTCTAAAAATATTGTGTTCAAGTGTTGATAATAGAATATTTTTATGATATAATAATAATTAATGCAAAGTGCATACTTATAAATTTTGTGGAGGAATTTTATTTAATTATGGCTAATAATAGAAACTATAACGTCCGTGACAGCGTGTTCAAACTACTGTTTGAAAAGTATTGGCGTCCGGATGATACCTTACAATCTTTAATTGATACCGTAACTCAAGAAGGTATTGAAGAGATTACTATCAGTAAGAAGGTAGTCAAAGTTGCTAGTGGCGTTTTGGAACATCAAAGTACGTTGGATGAAACCATCAATAAGTACTTAATTAAGCGTAGGTTGGATACTATCCCAGTGGCGGTCGTTACGATACTTAGGTTAGCAGTGTATGAGATTCTTTTCGATGATAAAGTACCTCTTGGAACTGCCATCCATGAGGCTGTAAAACTAGCACAAGTATACTCCCCTGATGATGTCAAGTTTATCAACGGTGTACTAGGTGCTTTCTCAAGAGACCTCTCTGCAAATTCAGATTCAGAGGACTAACGGATATGCCTTACTACTTAGGTATAGATACCAGTAACTACACCACATCCGTGGCACTAATAGATGATAACCTAAATATCATACAGTGTAAGAAGTTGCTCCCTGTAAAGAGTGGGGAAAAAGGTATCCGTCAAAGTGATGCGGTATTTCACCATACTAAGCAACTTCCTGAGCTAATAGAAGAGCTATTCCAAAAGGTTGAAGAGAAACCTGTAGCTATCGGAGTATCTACTAGACCTACCACCGCAGAGGGTTCATATATGCCGTGTTTTCTGGTAGGCGAAACGGTCGCTCGTTCGATAGGTGCTACTATGAACATTCCAGTGTTTAAGACTTCCCATCAAGTGGGACACGTATTAGCTGGTGCGGTATCTAATAACCTTTCCATCATAGATGCACCGTCATTTATTGCGTTCCATGTGAGTGGCGGTACTACGGATTGTCTACTATGTAAGCCTAATCCTGAAACGTTGTTAGATATCTCTTTAGTAGCTAAATCGTTGGATATCAAAGGCGGTCAAGCTGTAGACAGAGTCGGAGTAGCTTTAGGCTTGGATTTCCCATGCGGTAAAGAACTTGAAAAGTTAGCTCTAAAGAGTACTAAAACTTTTAAATTGAAACCTACCCTAAAGGATGGCAACTGTTGTCTTTCAGGGTTGGAAAACCTCTGTAACAAGATGATTTCTAACGGTGAACCTCCCGAAGATGTGGCTAGATACTGTTTAGAGTACGTGTATCAAACTGTAAAAGCTATGACCTCTTACGCCCTAAATGTAAACAACTTCGGAGATATACCATTGTTGTATGTCGGTGGCGTGATGTCTAATAGTATTATCAAAGGGAAACTATCTAAAGACTTCAACTGTTACTTCGCAGAGCCTAACCTCTCATGTGACAATGCAGTAGGGGTCGCAGTGTATGCCCTCAAGAAGTTTAATCAAACGCCATGATATTTCACCTTGGCTACGCCAAATTACGGAACGATAAAGATTTTAAAGGAGTTTTTTAAATGGACAGTATCAGTAACCAAAAGTTAAACGATTATACTAAACTTATAGAAGATAATCTGTTTAAATACACCAAAGTGACCCACGATTTGACCCTCGAAAAAGACGTTATCGAAGCGATGAACTATTCACTTTCAGCAGGTGGTAAACGTATTAGACCAATCTTAGTGTTGGAATTTTGTAGGCTATGCGGTGGTAGTCTAGACAAGGCTATCGCTACGGCAGTAGGTGTAGAAATGTTACATACGAGTTCACTCATCCATGACGACCTACCTTGCATGGACGACGACGATTTTAGACGTGGTAAACCATCATGTCATAAGCAGTTCAATGAGTGGTTGGCAGTATTGGGTGGGGATAATCTAATGGTTAAGCCTTTTGAAATCATCGCCAACGACGAAAAACTTTTAGCAGATACTAGAGTTAGATTGATATCTTCACTTAGTAAGGCTACAGGTTTCGAGGGCATGATAGGTGGTCAAGTTTTAGATATCCAAAATGAAGACAGGAAGAACGTCACAGAAGAAATCTTAACACAGACTTGTCTCGAAAAGACTGGTGCATTGATAAGGTCAGCGTGTGAGATGGGTTGCCTATGTGCTGAACAACATCCTGAAAAGATTCAGTTTGCAATAGAGTACGCTAACTATGTAGGCTTGGCGTTCCAAATAGTTGATGATATTCTAGACGTAATCGGAGATGAATCCATTTTAGGTAAGCCTATCGGTAGTGATGAGGAACAACATAAGACTACTTTTGTAACCTTGCTCGGTTTGGAAGGTGCTAAACACAAGGCAGAACTCTATACAGAAAAAGCTCTAAAGGCGTTAGAAAACTTTGAGGACAACTCTTTCATGGTGGACTTAACTAAGTACCTCCTAGTTAGAGAGTATTAAAACTTAACCC
>CAZWRW010000165.1:0-4145 GCA_964636465.1 uncultured Ruminococcus sp.
TAATAATCATCCTTCTAAAAATAGGTGGATTTTTTCAAACCCACCTACATATCTACGTGTTTGTTTAATATTAGTCAACTAGAGTTGGATTAAAGTCTTCAATCCATGGGAGACCCCACTTGTTGAGTTCGTCCATGAATGGGTCTGGGTCAAACTCCTCGATGTTGTATACACCAGCCTTGTTCCATTTGCCAGTCATGAGCATTTCTGCACCAATCATTGCAGGTACGCCGGTTGTGTAGGATATCGCTTGTGAGCCAACTTCTCTGTAGCATTCTTGATGGTCGCAGACGTTGTATAGATAGTAAGTCTTAGGTTTGCCATCCTTGACACCTTGGAAGATACATCCGATGTTAGTCTTGCCGACGGTTCTAGGACCTAAACTTGCAGGGTCAGGAAGTACGGCTTTCAAGAACTGTAGCGGAACTATCTCTTTACCCTCATACATGATAGGCTCTATAGAAGTCATGCCGACGTTTTCAAGACACTTTAGATGTGTTAGATAACTCTGTCCAAAGGTCATGAAGAAACGAATCCTTTTAATACCCTTGATGTTTAATGCTAAACTTTCGAGTTCCTCATGGTGTAGTAGATACATATCCTTTTCGCCTACTTGGTCGAAGTTGTAAACCCTCTTGATTTCCATAGGTTCAGTCTCAACCCACTTGCCATTCTCGATATAGCTACCTTTAGCTGATACTTCTCTAATGTTAATCTCAGGGTTGAAGTTAGTAGCGAATGGGTAACCATGGTCGCCACCGTTGCAATCTAGGATGTCTATGTAGTTAATCTCATCAAAGTGATGTTTCATAGCGTAAGCGGAGAACACTCCAGTAACACCAGGGTCGAAACCGCTACCCAAAAGTGCTGTGATTCCAGCCTTTTCAAACTTCTCACGATATGCCCATTGCCATTTGTATTCAAACTTAGCCGTATCGAGAGGTTCATAGTTTGCCGTATCTACGTAGTTAGTTTTGGTCTCTAGACACGCATCCATGATGGTTAAGTCTTGGTAAGGTAGAGCTAAGTTTAGAACCACATCAGGCTTGAAACCGTTGATTAATTCCACTAGTTGTGGAACGCTGTCAGCGTCAACTTGTGCTGTGTGGATGATAGTCTTAGTAGTGCCTTGAAGTTTTTCCTTTAGAGCATCACACTTGGACTTAGTCCTACTAGCTATCATGATTTCAGTGAAGACCTCACTATTTTGGCAACACTTATGGATGGCTACGGAAGCTACGCCTCCACATCCGATTATTAAACATTTTCCCATAAAAATTTCCTCCAATAATATACTTATAACATGAGTTCGACAATCCAATATTATCGAACTTATTAGTCACTCATGCCTAACGCCACGGATTTATCTAAGTAGTAGGTTAGAGACATCGTCTCATCATCTGCGAGGGTCAAGACTAGGTTACCATCTACAAACTCGAACTCATAGTCAGTATCGCCAACGGATATGCTACTGTCCCTAATGGTGCTTGGGTCGATGATTATCTTAATAATGTCATCCTCGATGGTGTACGTTCCACTTATACAGTAACCGATATCGTCATAGGTAAGATAGAACTCGCCATCATCAGTAAATGCGATGATATCATAAGCACTGTACCAAGTGTTGAACAGTTCGGAATACTCATCCGAAATGGTGTTAGACTTACGTACAAACTCCGCAGATAGGCTGTCTTCTGTAGTGGTGTCAGTGTTTTCCTCGTCCGAATCTGCGGTAGTGGTAACCGTAGTGGATTCTTCTGTCGTCTCTGTGGTGGTATCAGAACTACAGCCACCGAACGCCAACAGTGTCACTACGACACCTAAAATTATTGAAAACTTCTTCAAAACGTTAAACCTCCAAAATAGTCATTGACAATCCAATTTTACGTTGCAAAATTGCGGAACGGTCACAACTCGTTCCATATATGGGATTGTATCGAATTGACGTTATATTAATATAATATTACTACAAAAGTGTGTAAATATCATGGCATAATGATGATATTTAATCCTTAGGTGTTACACACAGTAGTATCTCTCTAAGGAGCTTACACGCCAATGCCGTTGATGCTCCACTTTGGTCGTAAGGTGGTGATAGCTCGTTCATATCCAAACCCACGATGTTCAACTTAGTAACCTCTATGATGGCATTGAGAAGTTCTCTATAGGTTACGCCGTCAGCCTCTGGAGTGCCTGTGCCACAGAATATTGATGGGTCTAGTACGTCCAAATCTATCGTAAAGTAGATAGGTTTGCCCTCTAGCTGTTTACAGATATCTTTAAGGGTATCGAAGTTGAACTTGTTCATGTAGGTGTGACCCTTAGACCACTCAAATTCAGACCTGTCACCGCTACGGATTCCAAACTGAAATATCTTCCCATCACCTAGAATGTCATGACAACGCCTAATTACACTCGCATGGGATAACTTTTGCCCTAGATAGTCTTCTCGTAAATCTGCGTGGGCATCAAAGTGTATGATGTGTAAGTCAGGATACTTCTTTGCTACTGCTCTAACGCTACCCAAAGTCACTAGATGTTCTCCGCCTATCATAAGTGGAAGTTTTCCATCCTCTAAAATTTCAGCCGTCATGCTTTCGATGTCGTTCAAAGCCTGTTCAGGACTACCGAAACAGAGTTCTAAATCACCGCCATCAAATACGGATATGTCTGTTAAATCCTTATCTAAGTATGGACTGTACGTCTCGATACCGTAGCTTTCGTTTCTAATATGCTGACTAGCAAACCTAGTTCCTGGGCGATAAGATGTAGTGCTATCAAATGGAGCGCCAAATATCACCGTCTTTGCTTGTGAATATTCGCAATCACAAGCTATAAAAGTATGGATGTTCTTTTCCATATTTAAAATTCTCCTTGTTATATTATAATAGGTTACTCTCTTAATTCGTCTCTAACGTTGTTTGGAATAGCAAAACATCCTTGATGTAGAATAGTATTATAGTATCTAGTCTTTAAGCCTAGAGAGTTCCACCATTCAGGATTGTAATCGGTTCTAGGGTCGTACTTTTTCGATGCAAACCCAAATAGCCAATGTCCCGATGGATATGTAGGTATATGTGCTTGGTATACCAACGCCGTATTGAAAAGCCTCTTAATTCGACTGTGAGCCCTCTTCATAGAGTTTGCGTACTCAGTGTAGAAGGTGCTTTCGTGTTGGTTTACTAGGATACCGTCATCCGTGAGAGCCTTGTAACAGTTGCCGTAGAACTCCTTAGTGAATAGTCCTTCACCTACGCCGAATGGGTCTGTACTATCCACGATGATTAGGTCATACTCTCCGGTGTCGGCATCACGGACGAACTTTAAGCCATCTTCATAGTATATAGATACACGTTTATCATCTAGTGAACACGCCGTGGTCGGGATGTACTGTTTACACAGACGCACCACCGCTTCGTCGATTTCCACCATGTCTATATGTTCGATGGTTTCGTAACGAGTGAGTTCTCTAACTGTACCGCCATCACCTGCACCAATGACTAATACGTTCTTGATGTTAGGGTTAGTAGCCATAGGTATGTGAGTAATCATCTCATGGTAGATGTACTCATCCTTTTCTGTAAGCATGAGGTAGCCGTCTAGTACTAGAATCTTTCCGAACTCTTCCGAATAGAAGATGTCTATCTCTTGAAACGGACTAACTTCATGAGCTAACTGCTCTTTAACCTTAATTGAGAAGTTTACATCCGTTGAATGTCTTTCATTGAACCATAAATCCAAAATAAAAACCTCCTTTAGCCTAAATCAAAAGTATGCCAATTGAACTGTTGCAACTCCAACTGAACTTTTACAAACTCAGGATAGTATCTTTGATACCAATACTTATTAAAACTGTCTATAAAACGTTTCTGTGGCACGATTTCAAACTTAATTTTAGGACTATCAAAAAATATAAAGTATGGACGTTCTGCGAACCAATCACGTTCACCCACACAACGATTCTCATCAACATTTAAGTTGTTATCATTAGCGTAGTTTTCGGCACACTGATACAAGTCTAACACCCTTTCGGTGCCGTTGTCTAGATAGGTTATGCTATCCATCTTGATTTCTTTTATATCGCTGAGTAGTAAAGTTTTAATATCTTCCATTTAAGCCACCACATCTATGTAGTTAGTTTCGGT
>CAZWRW010000166.1:0-4141 GCA_964636465.1 uncultured Ruminococcus sp.
ATACTTTGCACACTCCTTACATATTACAGTTTGACTAATTGCGGAACGTCGCCCAAATTCACGTTAGATTTACGTGAGTTCGATAAACCAATTTTGCGTTGCAAAATTGCGGAACGGTCACAGCCCGTTCCCTACATGGGATTTTCAAGTCTCACAGATATGTGTTTTTGTAGGAAACGTCCGCCATGCGACAACATGGAATTACATCGAACTCATGTTAAATTTAGTTTCTCTTCTTGTTTATTTCGTCAATGATTCCATCCTTGATACCTCTACCGATATCTAATCCGATGTTTAAGCCTATACCTAAACCCTTGCCGATGGTCTTGCCTACACTTTGACTAAACTTCCTAAACTCACTAAGTTGTGGTGCAGGATTTTCATAGTCAGTATCTAGCACAACTTGTGTGGATTTGCAGTATGGACACTCTGTAACGTTATCATCGATTACGTGTCCGCAGTTGGTACAATACATATAAAACACACCTTTCTCGTTGAAAATGTTTGACTTATTTTTTACCTATTATCATTATATCATCGTTAGCGAATTTAGTCAATTGTTTATGTATGAAATTTTTAATTAACGTCAATTCGATAAAAACATCGGAACAGTATAAACACCGTTCCGATGTGAATTAGTCTATATAATAACCACGGCTTGACAACCAAGTTCTCTGTAGCGTTTTTCAACGAGGGTTCTATCGTAAGATATGGCATTTTCGGATGGGTTTAGAGGGTCATTGAAGTAGTAGTGGTCGTCATCGTAGCCGACTAGTAACATACAGTGTTCTTTTGAAGTCCAAGTAAAAGTTTTTCCGTCGGTGTTGAGGAGAGTCCACGTCTTGCCCTGTTCTGATGGTTGCATATCGATGGTAGTCCAGACTATCACAGGTACGCCGTTTGAAACGTACTCTTTACAGATTTTCCGCAACCCTTGACCAGTTAGATTTTTGACCTCTAAGCCGTTGGGGTTGTCTTCCGATAGGATACTTTTCACAGATTGGACTATCACAGGGGCATAGCATCCGAAACTGTCGTCACGGCGTGGGTCGCCTATGAAACTTTCGTTTGGATGTTTCCCGAAGAGTTCACCATCTTGATAGGTAAGCTCCGACTTTGGGAGGTAGTCATCTATGAACGTATCTAAGTCGATATCGTAGCCTTGATAACGCAACGCCATGACTGTGGTTGCACTCTCGCAACCCGTTGGATAACCCTCTTGACTTATGATGGGTACATCTAACACTATGCTATCTTGTGAAGTTTGTGAGATGTCGAAATCCGTCAATATGTCGTAACCCATACGATTTTCTAGAACTTCTATCGATATACCCACTATTAACAAGACCACTCCAACAAGAAGCAACCTTTTGAATGTTTTCATATACAGTTCCCTACATTGTTAAAAAATTTTTAAAGTTTTGAAATTACGTTCTTGATGGCTTTGTTTAGAAAGTTTTGTGCAAAAGAGTTTGGTTTTATATACTTTACTGCATCTTCAAAAGTGAACCATTGTGCTTTATCGACCTCATCAGTTAGGGTGAAGTCTTCACGGTTAGTGACTGCTACGTAGTTGTGTATCAACGTGTTTGATGGCTTATAGTATTCGTTGTCATTGTAGAAGAACTCCACAACGTCGAGGTCTACCTCTTCTTTAATCTCACGGATTAGGGTCTCTTTGGCGTTTTCGCCTTTGGTTATGTACCCCGCCACAAGGATGTTATCAGTTTTGCCATACTGTTGAATTAGTAGCACCTTATCTTTGGTAGGGTTTAAAACTATCGAAGATACGGCACTGTTGAACCACGGAAATCTATACTCGTTACACGCTGTACAGAATGGCACTAAACCATCCAAGCCACAGGATTTTTGTGTTAATAGATTTCCACACTTTTCACAATACATTTAAAAAACTCCTTTGGAAATGAAACTTTTAATTTAACGCCAATTCGATAATTTGCGGAACGGTCACAGCCAGTTCCCTACATAGGATTTTCAAGCCTTGAATTGGCGTCAATTATAAATTATAAAACCTATATAGTTTTGGTTGCGTGTCTAGTTACGTGACAGCCAACGTTTACTGCTACAGGAAGTCCTGCAATGTGTGTAGGTGCCTCCTCTATGTTTACCGCTAACGCTGTGATAGTACCTCCAAAACCTTGTGCCCCTATGCCTAACTTATTGATACCCTCTAACATTTGGGATTCTAAGTCTGCATAGAGTGCCTTTGGATTCCTAACCGCTACATCTCGACAGAGTGCCTTTTTGGCTAGGTATGCACAGAGTTCAAAGTTTCCGCCTATGCCCACACCTACCACTATAGGTGGACATGGATTACTTCCTGCTTTGGATATGGTATCTACTACGAAGTTTACTATATCTTCATGGGTAGCGGATGGCGTGAACATCTTTAAGGCTGACATATTCTCAGAACCAAATCCCTTTGGACATACGTCTATCTTGACTTGGTCACCAGATACTATGCTCGTATGGATGACCGCAGGAGTATTATCGTTGGTGTTCACACGCTCCAGTGGGTCGCCTACGATGGATTTTCTCAAATATCCTTGAGTGTAACCCTCTGCTACGCCTTGGTTGATGGCTTCGTATAGGTTGCCCCCACTGAAATGTACATCTTGACCAATCTCTAAAAAGATTACAGCCATTCCAGTATCTTGACAGATGGCTATATGCTCATCTTTTGCAGATTGGATATTTTCACACAAGTCACAGAAGACATTCCTACTAACTGGAGACTTCTCTAACTCTACCGATTCTTTAATCTTATCTTCGAGACTTTTTGGTAGGTAAACGTTCGCCTCGATACACAAGTCTCTTATGGTATCCTTGACTTGTGAAACTTCTATGTTACGCATATTTAAAACTATTCCTTTCTATTGAATTATCGATTTAATGTTATCGCCAATTTGATATAGTTCCATGCTGTTGCATGGCGGAACGTCGTGGGCGACGTTCCCTACATTTTAATCTTTGATAATCTTTCCGTCTATCATTACGAGGGTAGGTTCTAAAGTGAGGTTTAGAGGGTCGCCATCGTAGAGTTGTAAGTCTGCATCCATGCCGATGGCTATATCGCCCACGATGTCGCCTATACCGATAATTTCCGCTGGGCTACTGGTGATGGCTTTCAAACCGTCTGTGTAGGATAGTCCACCCTTGATTGCCATAAGTACAGAGGTTGGTAAGTATTGTATAGGTATCACGGAATGGTCTGTGCAGATGGCAACCTTTACGCCATCCTTACTGAGTACACTGGCATTCTTGATGTCTAAACCTTTCATTTCAGGTTTGCACCTATCACAGATGACTGGTCCACAGATGACTGGCACATTCTCTTCTGCTATAATATCCGAAATGAGGTATCCCTCCGTGCCGTGGACGATTACACAATCTAAGTTGAACTCTTTTGAAATTCTAATTGCTGTGCAGATATCGTCAGCACGATGACAATGGAAATGTGCTTTAATCTCACGTTTTAGCAGTGGTATCAGTGCCTCGGATTTTATGTCGTACTCTGGGAGGTCGTAATCGTCAGGATTTTCATGATGTTTTTCTACATCTTCGAGGTAGCGTTTAGCTTTGTATAGTCCCTCACGTATGATTGCTACTGTAGCCATCCTAGTGGTAGGAGTTTCGCTACGGTCGTTGTAGGCTTGTTTTGGATTCTCTCCTAAAGCAAACTTCATGCCTATAGGTTTGATTAACATATCGTCTATGCGTTTGCCGTACGTCTTGATGGCTACCATTTGACCAGCTACAGGGTTAGCACTTCCAGGGCTGACTACGACAGTAGTAATTCCCCTCTTACGAGCCTCTTTAAAACAGTAGTCGAATGGGTTTATGCCGTCTATGGTTCTCAGATGTGGGGAAAATGGGTCAGTCTGTTCGTTGCAGTCGTCGCCCTCGAACCCTAAGCCGTCTTCCATGATTCCCAAATGTGTATGTGCATCTATGAAACCCGAAATTAAAACTTTTCCCTCTGCGTTGATGTCGTCTTGAGTGGTCTTAGTGTCGCCCTCACCCATGGCGATTATCTTCTTACCTTGGATTTCTACCCAACCGTTTTGATACTCCAGTTTGCCTTTAGAGTATACCTGTGCATTGAAAATTTTCAAAAGTA
>CAZWRW010000167.1:0-4131 GCA_964636465.1 uncultured Ruminococcus sp.
GACAGCGGAACTGAATTAGTTCCTACATTTGAATACGAGGAGGAATAAATATGTCGATTACTTGCGGATATTTTAACAGTATCGATGGCGACCGAAAGTATAATGCCGAAACTATGACACGTTACTTTGAGGGCTTAATATCCGATGGGGTTTACAACACCGTAGGAGACAAACTTGCTGTAACCTCTGGTGATGGACTATCAGTAAATGTTGCTACTGGTAGAGCTATGATTAGTTGTCGTTGGTTGCATAATAGTTCGGCTCTAAACTTGGAACTAGAAACCCCCGATACTAGAATGTCAAGATATGATGCTATAGTGCTACATTTAGACCTTAGCGACAACGTTAGAAACTTCACTATCAAAGTAAAGACTGGTACTAGTGCATTAGATAGTCCAGCTAAACCATCTATGACTAACACATCACTGGTGAAAGAGTTGTGTTTGGCGTACGTCTACGTTGAGGGGAACGCCAAAAGTATCAAGCAGAAGTATATAGAAGATATGCGTGGCTCTTCACAGTGTCCTTGGGTCACTGGACTAATCCAACAAGTAGATACTTCAACGCTATTCAAACAGTTTGAAAGTGCCTACAATGATTTATATACCAGTTGGACTAAGCAATTCAATGACCTACTGAACGCTAAGAAACTAGAGTATGAAAAATGGTTTTCAACGTTAGAGCAAGGTTTAGGAGTGGCTCTAAAACTGAAAACCTATCAAAACATAGTGCTTACTGATGCTAAAGTCGATACCATAACCGTAGGCATACCGCAGTACCTATCCGATGATGTACTCTTAGTGAACTCAAACGGCTTACTACTAACGGAAACCTTAGACTATACCGTTGAGGGCGAGGGTGCTAATGCACAAGTTAAGTTACTCAACGGTTTAGAGAGTGGTAATATGGTTACGCTAACGGTAATCAAGGGAACGACGGTGAATACATCTAGTAGCACTATCGTTCAAAGCAACAGTGTTGTTGAGAGTACTGACTCAAGCACTGTTGAAACGTTAATCAGTACATATAGTCAACTAGAGGAGGAATAATCATGGCTTGGACAACGGGATTCACTACGGTGTCGAACACGGGCACCTGGATGGAATTTTTCAATCAACTAAAACAAACTATCAAGGATAGGACTGGTTTCACTGTAACTGACGGCGAAACGGACTACACTTTTACAATCGAGTTTGGCAATGGATTTACGTGTGTAGTCTTTGATACCGTAATAACCTCTAAGGATGTTACTAGTACTTCGGGTACATTAAAGTTTGTAACCTATCAGGATGGCGTATCACGCAACAGCATGAACATAACGTATTTAGCAACGCCTGCAGGGCAAAGTACAACTGCTACTCGTACAATACCTATGTTCACATATGGAAGTCCAAAGATATTGGCGGTAAGCTCGTATAGTTATACTAATATTCAATTAATATCATATGCTTACATGATGCTTGACATAAAGGATATTGTTTCAGGTGAAACAAAAACAGCTTGTAAGGTTGGTAGCAATGCTGTCTACGACACTGACGGAAATAGCTACACAATGACAACGCCTATGTCACAGTTTTCGTCTCCTGGAATAGTCATGCTAAACGCATTGATAACCCAATCAAGCAAAGTTGTTGGTTACATTCCCGATATCTACAATTGCACTACGCTAAATCAGTACAAATACCACCTAATCAACAATGAAAAGTACTATGCTATCGATAGCAACATGATAGTAAAAATATAGGCGTGAAATAGAAAAGATTTGATTTTATGTTCCCGACATTAAAGTCGGGAACTAATTATGAAAGGAATGGTTTTATGAAAAGTTTTATCGCATGGATTGGTGGAAAGTCACTACTTGCAAAGAGGATTGTTGAGGAGTTCCCAACAGACATTGAAAGGTACGTTGAAGTGTTCGGTGGTGGAGGTTCTGTGTTGTTTTCTAAAGATAGTCACGCAACACTAGAAGTTTACAACGATGCTAACAGCGAACTGGTGAACTTATTCCGTTGTATGAAGTATCATCGAGCGGAACTTGAAAAAGAAATCGATGGGTATATCAACAGCCGTGAAGTCTTCCAGGACATAAAGGTTAGACTAGAGAACGGCACAGGATTCACTGATATACAACGTGCTGGAATGTTCTACGTTAAAACTAAGATTAGTTTCGCTGCCGAAGGAAAAAGATTCTGTTGCAACAAATGTAACCTTTCAACCGATAGGTTTAAAGAGATTGCTCAAAGGCTTGAAAAAGTTGTGGTTGAGAACAAAGACTTTGAAAACCTTATCAAAGTGTATGACCGACCTAAAGCATTGTTTTATTGTGACCCACCATACCACACTACGGAGAAGTACTATGATGTTCAGTTCACTGAAGACGACCACCTTAGACTAAAATCAGCACTGGACAACATCAAAGGAAAGTTTGTGCTATCCTACAACGATGATGAGTTCATTCGTGAGTTGTACAGAGATTATAACATAATAGAAGTAACTAGACAGAACAACCTCTCCAGTGGGGAATACAAGGAGGTTATAGTTAAGAACTTTTGATATGTTTATTTTAGAGGAGCCTTGAAAAAGACTGTTGTAAAATAGATATATTGCACTGTAGTTGCACCCAACAAGCAAAATCAGCGAAAACTAAAACCCCACAAGCTACACACCTGTGGGGTTGAAATTATCTAATGTCTTTGGGCTTATGTCTAATCCTATCCCTACATTATAGATTTTAGTCCACGATTCTACGAATTCAGTACACTTGCAACCGCCAAAATTCAAGAAAATTTCAAACTGTTGCACCCCAAATACACTCTATATCAAGTTCATAGTATCCTTGAGTTTATGTATATTTTGGTGTATGTAATTGTCTGTGGTAGTGCTATAGTTGGCGTGACCTATAATCTTAGTCAAGTCTTCAGGATTGGCATTCGCTCTTTGCATTAGCGTTGCGAACGTATGTCTTGTGCTATGTGGCGTTAAGCCATCCATACCTAAACTTTCAAGCAACGGGTGGAACTCATATTTTCGAAAGTGCCCAACGTTGTTAGACGAGATTAAGTAGTCACTGGAGGTTTGATTGTAGAAGTACTCCACATACTTAATGATTTTTTTGTTTAGTGGAATGAGCCTATTCGTACCCGCCTCCGTTTTGAATCCGCCTATTAGGTATTCCTCTTCTAGATTTACGTTGGATTTAGTTACCTCAAAAAGCTCTCCTATTCTCATACCAGTATAGATTAGTATCAGGATAATTTTAGCGGTATCGTTACTATCGTGAGCAAACAACACTTGTATTTGCTCATCAGTAAAGATTTTCTTTTCTTTCCTTTGACTTTTAGGAAGTTTCAAAAACTCCGCATAGTTCTTATTGATGATATCGTATTGCATAGCATACTTACATAGTTGTGAGTAAATGCTCCTTATCTTCTCACACGTGGCTCTTGATTTGCCTAGTTTGACAGCCTCATCTATACAAACTTGAATGTGTTCCGTTCTCAAATCCTTAAACTTCTTGGAACGGTACTTTTCTATGTATCTATAGGCGTTCTTATTAGAGGCTATGCTACTCTTGGACAAGTCCCTATAGTGAAGTTTGCTCCACTCCGTATAGAGTTGTTCCAACGTATACATTGCCTTTTCGCTCGGTGGAGTAATAACGGCTTGGTTAAGTGCATTTAATGCCTCGGTTTTCGTTTTGAAATACCCTAAGTGGATTCTATGAGCCTTTCCATTACTATCGTATGTGGCATTTAGAACCGCTCTGTATGGGCGATGCCTATTAGCTACCTTGTACACCGTCCCTTGACCGTTCGCCCTCTTCAATGGCTTTTTTTCGTCGGCAATCTGCTTACGACCACAATAGTTGCAGAAGATACTATCATCAGGGATTTCTTTTCTGCACTTCTTGCATAGCATACTAGCTCACTCCTTTCTTATGTTTAATATTTCGCCCCTACTCAACAGAGTGGGGGCGTTTATTTCTTACTACAAATTCTTGTCAAAAACGACTATTTTATAGTTGCACCCGAAGTTCTTTCCAGATGCTCCACCAGTAATTTCACTGAAATTACGCTCCTTTCTTGAATTGATACATCGTTTTAATGAAATCGGCTTTTTCGGATAAATTGA
>CAZWRW010000168.1:0-4043 GCA_964636465.1 uncultured Ruminococcus sp.
CTGCTGAAGCAATGGTAAAATGTCTTGAACTGGAGGGAGTTAAGGTCGTCTTTGGATATCCGGGTGCGGCAATATGCCCTTTCTACGATTACATCTATAAAAGTGATAAGATTAGACATATCCTAGTTAGACAAGAACAGAACGGAGGACATTCTGCTAACGGTTACGCAAGAATCACTGGTAAACCTGCCGTATGTATTGCGACTTCGGGACCTGGTGCTACTAACTTGATTACCGCTATCGCTACGGCATATGCAGATAGTATTCCATTGGTAGTAATCACCGGACAAGTAAACACTGACCAAATCGGTCGTGACGTGTTCCAAGAGGCTGATATCACTGGTTCTGCTGAGCCTTTTGTTAAGCACTCTTACTTAGTCAAGGATGCTACACAGTTACCTAGAATCATGAAAGAAGCGTTCTACATTGCGGGTACTGGTAGGAATGGCCCTGTATTAATCGATGTGCCTATGGACATCCAAAAGGTTAAGATAGATTTTGAATATCCTGAAAATGTGGATATTATATCATATAAGCCTACTACTGTAGGAAACTCTTTACAAATCAAGAGAGTAGTTGAGGCAATCAAAGGTTGTGAGAAACCGCTCATCTGTGTGGGTGGCGGTGTGTTCTCTACCGATTCTAAAGCTGAACTCTATGAGTTCGCAAACAAGTTTGAAATTCCTGTAGTCACTACTATGATGGGTCTAGGAGCTATCCAAGGCGAAGACCCTCTATGTATGGGCATGATAGGCACTCATGGCGTGAAACTCGCTAATCAATGCGTAAGGGATTGTGACTTATTAATCCTCATAGGTGCAAGAGTCGGCGATAGAGCCGTAACTCAACCTGCATTCCTTGCTGAAACTACTAAGATTATTCATATAGATATAGACCCCGCTGAAATTGGCAAGAATATATCTACAGATATTCCATTAGTAGGTGATGCTAAAAACATAATCCCTAAACTCTCCGAAACTCTTTCGGATAGCGGTTGCAAAAAGTTCACTGAATGGTTGAACTCATTAAATGCTAAGAAGTCACCTCTAACTTTTGGTGAAACTCCTGACGGAACTATAAACCCTAAACTATTTATGAAAAAGTTCTCTGACAAAGCTCCTCACGATACCGTCGTAGTCGCTGACGTTGGACAGAATCAAATCTGGACAGCTAACGGGTTCAAAGTCAAAGATGGAAGATTCTTAACCAGTGGCGGTATGGGTACTATGGGTTATAGTGTACCAGCATCCATAGGTGCAAAGTTGGCGAATCCTAATGCACCAGTGGTAGCAATCTGTGGTGATGGCTCTTTTCAAATGTCATTGATGGAACTCGCTACGGCAGTACAACACAATGTACCTATCAAAGTTATCGTGATGGCTAACAACCGTCTAGGCATGGTCTGCGAACTACAACACAAACTATATGAAAGTCGTGAGATTGCCGTCGGTTTGGATGGTAGTCCTGACTTCGTAAAACTAGCTGAGGCTTATGGTATACCATCTATGCGTATCACGGACGATTCACAGATAGATGAGGCTATCGAAAAACTGTTCAATGCAGATGGAATATTCTTGTTAGAGTGCCGTGTCGCTCCTAACGAGTCTACACTTTAAGGAGGTTCTTGCTATGAAAAAGACTCTATCTATATTGGTTGAAAACCACGCAGGTGTACTCTCTAGGATTACTGGACTCTTCTCACGTAGAGGATTCAACATCGATAGTTTGGCGGTCGGCGTTACTGATAACCCTAACATCTCTAGAATTACCATCGTTGCTGATGGCGACGACTACATCTTTGAGCAGTTGGAAAAACAACTTAACAAATTAATAGAAGTTATCAAAGTTAGGTCTTTTAATTCTGATGAGATTCTACAACGTGAACTATTAATCACTAAGGTTACGGTTTCCGCTGAAAAGCGTTCGGAAATCATGTCTATAGCTGAAATCATGGGTGCAAAGATTATAGACATCTCCTTAAAGACCATGACTTTACAAATCTGTGATACTTCCATGCACCTTGAGAGGTTCGAGGAACTCATCCGTCCATATGGCGTTTTGGAGGTCGTTCGCACTGGCATGGTGGCTATACAGAAAGGTACAAACTCTTTAAGAGTTTAAAATATTTACTTTTGATATCTGTGTACACGATAGAGTGTACATACATATAAATTTTTTTAAAAAATAAGTATATGGAGGAAAATAATATGGCAAAGCTATATCATCAACAGGATTGCGACATCCATAACCTTGATGGCAAGACAGTAGCAGTTATAGGTTACGGTTCACAAGGTCACGCACACGCTCTAAACCTAAAGGAAAGTGGCGTAAATGTCATAATCGGTCTATATGAAGGTTCAAAGTCTTGGAAGAGAGCAGAAGAGCAAGGTTTCGAGGTTTTCACAGCTTCCGAGGCTGCTAAGAGAGCTCAAATCATCATGATTCTAATCAACGATGAACTTCAAGCTGATATGTACAAGAAGGATATCGAACCAAACCTAGAAGACGGCGATATGCTTATGTTCGCTCATGGTTTCAACATTCACTACGGTACTATCGTGCCACCTAAGAACGTTGACGTTACCATGATAGCTCCTAAGGCTCCTGGTCACACTGTAAGAAGTGAGTACCAAGCTGGTAAGGGTACTCCTTGTCTAGTTGCTGTACACCAAGATGCTACTGGTAAGGCTCTAGATATGGCTCTAGCTTATGCTGCTGGTATCGGTGGTGCAAGAGCTGGTGTCCTAGAGACTACTTTCCGTACTGAGACTGAAACTGACCTATTCGGTGAACAAGCAGTTCTCTGTGGCGGTGTTACTGCTTTGATGCAGTGTGGTTTCGAAACTCTAGTTGAGGCTGGTTACGACCCAAGAAACGCTTACTTCGAGTGTATCCACGAAATGAAGCTTATCGTAGACCTAATCTACCAGAGCGGTTTCGAGGGCATGAGATACTCTATCTCTAACACTGCTGAATACGGCGACTACATCACTGGCCCTAAGATAGTTACTGAAGATACTAAGAAGGCTATGAAAAAGGTTCTTGCTGATATCCAAGACGGTAGCTTCGCTAAGGAGTTCCTACTAGATATGTCTCCAGCAGGTAGACAAGTACACTTCAAGACTATGAGAAAGCTCCACGCTGAACACCCATCTGAAGAGGTAGGTAGAGAGATTAGAAAGCTCTACAGCTGGAACGATGAGAGCGAAAAGCTAATCAATAACTAATCTAGTTAGTTAGTGTATTTCACTTGAATTTAAAAATCAAAAGGACGGTTATATTTCCGTCCTTTTTTGTTTTGATAACGTAAACTCGATATTTTTTAGCGTTCCTAAATTTTGAAAAAGTTATGGGATTTTAATAGTTTTTTAATAATTCTAAGGTATAATATTATTATCCTAAGATGTTATTTTATATGGAAAGGTTGGTGTTCTCTCAATGAAAGAGATGGATAACAAAAAGCCTAAAAACAACACCTACATGGTGATATCTCTTGTGTCGTTGGTGTTAGGCTTGTTTTTAGTAATCAAACCGGAGGTATCTTCAAGTATAATAAGCTACGTAATGGGGGCTGGATTCATATTCTATGGAGTGGTGCATATCATAACCTACGTGCTGGTCAAGGATGATAATCTATTTCAATTCGACTTAGCCAAAGGAATCATAACCACAGCGATAGGCTTATACTTTATATTTAAACCAACGTTTATCGTCTCGATATTGCCGTTCGTATTGGGTATGGGTATATTAGTAAATGGTATCTGCAACCTACAGAGTGCTTGTAACTTCTACAGGACTAGCCGTAAACATTGGCTTACGGTGTTCATTCCCTCGATAGTTACCATACTATTGGGAGTACTCATAGTAGTAAATCCGTTCAAGTGGGCGAAAGTTCTGTTAGTGGTCATAGGTTGCGTGTTGATTTGGAACGCTATTCTAGACCTTTGGACACACCATTGTATCAATAAAAAAGTTCAAGAGGCTGAAAAGAAAGCTTCCGCCATCGTTATGGAAAAGTCCGAATCGGATGAACCTCTCAACGA
>CAZWRW010000169.1:0-4038 GCA_964636465.1 uncultured Ruminococcus sp.
TAAGTTCCATGCCCTCAAAGTTTGAACTATGTAGTTTAGGCATCATAGTTTGAACCTGTCCACCGTAGAGCATACCCATCAGGATGGTTTCTATTACGTCATCAAAATGGTGACCTAGAGCTATCTTGTTACAGCCTAGCTCCTTGGCGTGACTGTATAGATAACCTCTCCTCATTCTAGCACAAAGATAACATGGACTGTCGTCTATGTCGGCTACTATGTCAAAGATTTGAGTTTCAAACATCTTGATAGGTAACCCAAGAATCTCAGCGTTTTCTAGAATCTTCTGCTTGTTGATTTCGTTGTAACCGGGGTTCATGACTAGATACTCAACCTCAAAAGGGACATCGCTGTACTTTTGAAGGTGTTGCATACACTTAGCCATGAGCATACTATCCTTGCCACCTGATATACATACTGCTACCTTATCCCCTGAATTGATTAACTGGTACTCCTTAATTCCCATGATAAATCTATTCCATATGGACTTCCTAAACTTCTTTATGATACTTCTCTCTATCTCTTGACTTCTTTCCATAACGTACCTCTTAACCTCAAAAAAATGATATTCATATCGTATTAATATGAATACCATTATAACACTTATTCGTTGAAAAATCAAGCTTGATTTGCATGGAATGGCGTTACATTTGATGTTTTAAATTAACGCCAATTCTACACATTGCGGAACGGTCAAAGCCCGTTCCCTACACGGGATTTTCAACCCTAACCGCCCTGACGGTTACACGACTCTTACCACTGAGCGTACACGTAAAGAGTGTCAAATCCCACGAATCACTACCTGATTTCATGCTTGGAACGTCCGAACCGTTTACTATTTCGGATTGCGTGACCTCATACTGATAGACTGAACCATCCACACTGGTTATATAAATTTCATCGCCATAGGTGAGTTCTTTAAGCCTACCAAAGTGTGAGTTGTAGTTGTGTCCTGCTATGATTAGGTCACCATCAGCGATACTGCCCACATAGTGACATGGTGATTTCTTTAAGTTCTTTTTGGTCAACTCATCCATGATAGGCAACTCCAAACCTAATGACGGTATGGTGATATAACCTAAATAATAGTCACCTGATATGTACACTTTAGGGTCTTCAACTGTGACTTCGTCTTCGTCCTTGTCTTCCGATTCCTCTTCGTCATCTTGATGGACTTCGTACTCTTCTCTAACGTCTTGCTCCATGGTGGCGATTCTCTCTTCTATTTCGTCATCCATAGATTCGTTTGAGTTTGAGTCTGTAGGCGTATCTTCCGTTGGGGATGTGTTTTCCGTAGTTTCGGATATTTGGGACTTTATCTCCATTATGATACTCTGTGAAGTTTCACCGCCTTGTGCATCCTCACGGATGTTATATAAAACAATAGACAATGCTACTAATAGTAGCACTGTCCCTAATATTATGAATATCGAACTTTGAACTTTTCGCATTTAAAACCTCGTTACTGTTGTGGCTGTGACTTTAATTGTAAACCTATAGCTATTAGAACTATTCCACATAGAGCCAAGATAGGCACTGGTAACCAAAGTTGTCCAGTCTGTGGAAGTGAGCTAACGCTTTCGGTGCTGTTACTGCTGTTGCTCTTGTTGGTACTGTTGACGGTCTTGCTATTGACTGTAGTGCTATTGCCTCCAACATAGTTCGAGCCTGTACCCGAACCTGTACCATTATTAGAATCTGAGCCTGAAACAGTAGAACCATTTCCATTAGGTGTGGTCGTAGTAACTGAGCCTAAACTGTTGCTGTCATCACCATTGGATGTGGTAGTAGTAGTATTCTTGCTGATGTCGTCGCCATCATAGGATGTAGTAGTGGTCTTACTTACGTTGTTACCATCATAAGATGTAGTAGTCGTAGTACCTGCACTTACACCACTAACGGCTGTAGTTGTAGTCTTGGATACGTCTGCACCGTCACCAGTACCAGTACCGTTGCCACTTCCTGTATTAGAAGTCGTAGTAGTACCGCTCACATAGGTTACCAAACGGGATGTAACTTGCTTACGTCCTGTGGAATCACTACTGGAGTGCATATTTACTACCATGTATACTACCTCATCCGTACGATATACTACCATGTAATCGTCTGGAATCTGTATCTCTTTGACTCTCCATTCTACAGCATCATTAGAAGTCCAATTGTACTGCCAATCGTTGCTGTCGTTTAGGTGGATGGTCTCACTTAAAGAATCATTCTTATAAAGCTCCACGATTATGTCATCTGGACGCTCATCAAGGTTTTCGTCATCATTGAGCCAAACCTTTTTAACACTATACTTAACTTCAGCACCTGAAAGTGTCTTCACCGTAAACTTAGGATATGATAACAACTCAAAAGCTGTTTCATGGTCTTCAGCCACGTCCACTAGCATAGCGGATGGTGTATACTTCTTATTGTCTATGGTTACTGACTTTCCTGAAACTAAGTACAAACCTTTTTCAAGGTCACCGAATATTACTGTACCACTAGAGTTAGTAACTCCTGTGCTAACTGGCTCTATGTCGTCTACGATGGCGTAGTTTTCCAAAGTGTTAGCAACGTCCAACGTAGTAGAAGTGTCGGTAAAGTCTAATGAAGTTGTGTCCTCATAAGGAGCGAAGTCACCATCAAGGATGTAACCATACTCATCCTTACTGGAACTTACTTTATAAAGGTTCCACTGCATCCCCGAGAGTATAACGTCATCGGTTCGACATACCAACCTTAGTGAAGTCTGTGTGGTCTCCGCATCTACTGATAGTGTACCAAACATTATGCACACTACCCCCATAACTATTACGGATATCACACGCACTATGCGGTTCTTATACACGATTATCACCGTTACAGAAAACTTATAAAAAGTCACAATGCTATGAACTTCTCACAATGTTACTCGTCTTCTGGTAACTCTCTCCTTTCCTATTCATTGGGTATTTTTGATACCTTGCGTTGTAACCTACGCTAATGTTTAATACAAAAAATTTGGCTACGCCAAAATGCGGAATGCCTTGGCGGTCTTCCGCAAAATTTACCTTTTCTTATGTTTGCTTCCTACTACCCAAAAGATTATCAATCCCAAAACAAACGGTGACGCTATTACCGGAACAACCAACATCGGGTCAACCTGTACCGCATCTGCTGAAACTTTTACGTTGCTTTGATATGCTGTGTCTATCCTATGGGAACGTACTAGCAACCTATGCGTATTTATACCGTATGGCGTACACGTCATTAGGGTTACATAGTCACCGTTGGGGATTACTGCTAGTTTATCTACCTCCGTGGGCTCTATGATTAGTATCTCCTCGACTTCGTACGTTAAAACTTCATTTAATACCGTGATGGTGAACGTATCACCTACGTATAACTTGTCTAGGTCACTAAACAACTTCGCAGATGGCAATCCCCTATGTGCTGATATCACTGCGTGTGTGTTCGTCCCACCTACTGGCAATGATGACCCTTGCAAATGTCCCGTGGCAACATTTAATACTCCCTCGCTCGTGCCATGGTATATCGGCAACTCTACGTTGATGGTCGGTATGCTTATATACCCGATGATTCCCGTTCCTGTAATGTCCAAGATGTCCTCGTAACCGGAAACTTGTTCGTAGTTCTCAAATGGTGCGTATACCTCTAAAAGCTTCGCGTTGTACTCCCTCGCCTCTTCTAGATAGCTTTCGTAGTCTTCTTCCTCGATTTCGCTGAGTGCTTGCTCATAGTTCGCTATCGCCCTACTCTGCGTGTGTGAGTTCCACCAGTCGCTAAACGTTGGATATAACATCACGGAGAACCCCACCAGTAATATTGCCGTCAACACTATTGTAGACTTTGATACTCTCTTCACTCGTGGACTCCTCCCTAATGTCCCCAAGCTTTCGCTCGGGGATTCCTTAGGTTATTCTATTTATTGTGCGTCTTTCATGCGTTTCTTTGCTATTAACGTCACTCCTGCTCCTGCTACTAGCACTCCGCCTGTTACGTAGAACATCGTTGTGCCTATGCCACCGGTGCTTGGGAGGCTTGTGCCTTTGT
>CAZWRW010000170.1:0-1396 GCA_964636465.1 uncultured Ruminococcus sp.
ATCAAATTTTTGTCTGTTAAATTCCAACAAAATATATAACTCTCAGGAAATTACTTTGTGCAATAAAGCTATTCCATTTTTGTACACTTTATGATATAATATATAGCATAGGTTGTAAAAATTTTGAAAGGAACAAAAAGCTTATGAAATTTAAGAAAATCGTTACAAGTATAGTCGGAACATCTTTGATGGCTAGTAGTCTAACACTACCCGCATATGCAGAACAATCCACAAGTGGAAGGTTTCAAATGTTGAACGCTCCCGAAAATGCACACTATAACATCTATCAAGACACAAACCAAAACTACATTTACGACGACGAAGATGTACTATTGGGAACATTAACGTGCAACTCTTCAGGAGTGGGTTACTATAACAATCTTGCTGAGGGTCACTATGTGGCGGTACTACAGGACACATATACCAACATCGAAACCGACAACGAATACGCATTCTATAGCACAGGTGAGGGAATAACATCACAAGAGGCTTACGTATCCAATGGAATCTCATTCAATAGGGTTTACTCTTCTGAAAACGACAGCATCAGTTTCTACTACGATGTACCGCTCTACAAACAAGCTGATTCTCGTTGGGGCAGTTTGAGCGTAAACGGTAGCGGTTCTACCATGAAAAGTGTAGGTTGCTTGATAACATCCTTTGCTATGTTACGCTCCTATGAGACTGGCACAGAAATCCTACCTAGCCAAATGATGAAACCATACTCTTCTAGTACAGGTATAGGAGTAGTATTTTCCAGTGGTTGTGCGATGTCTGTGCCTAGTAGTTCGGCAAAGTACGGTTGGAACGTCTACGGTTACACTAGCGGATACGGCGGTAATGGTGAGATTGCTACAAACTCCAAGACGAGCCAAACGCTACTAAAAGCTCTCTATAACAAGGTCAAGTGTGGCCCAGTAATCTATGGTGGATACTCCACCTACAACGGCAGAGGTAGTTCCAACCATTGGATAGTAGTCAACGGCTACACTGGTGATGGCGTGAACTTCTCCGCAAGTGACTTTACCATCTGTGACCCTGGAGCTACTAGGTCTACCCTAGCGGATTACATCACAAAGTATCCATACTGGGATAGGATAATCTATAACCCTAACAGCACTGCACAACCTATCGTTACGACGACCACTCAACCAGCAGTGACTACTACTAAAATTCCGAACCAAACTACACTACCTAACTCCACAACTACGAAAACTACAACGACAACTACTCAACAAGTAGTAACTACCACTAAGACTTCAAGCAAATATTCACTATCTAACTCCACAGGTACGACCACGGCTACAACGACTACTACAGTACCAACCACCACGACCACAAAAGCTACGACTACTACCACAGCACCAACCACCACGACCACAAAAGCTACGACTAC
>CAZWRW010000170.1:1496-4034 GCA_964636465.1 uncultured Ruminococcus sp.
CTACGACTACTACCACAGCACCAGCTACTACGACTACAGTAACCACATCCATGAACACCGTGGAATTGCCTAAGGAGACCCAAAGCTCTCAAGTCACACCAGAAAACAGTTCATTGGGGGATGTTAATCAGGACGGCAGAGTAAACCATTTGGACGTTTTAGCCCTCAAGAGATACCTACTAACTGGTAACATCATAGGTGGTTTTAGCACAAAAAATGCTGACATCGACGGTAATTCAAGGGTAACCCTTAACGACTACACTTCTCTTTTAAGAATGGTAGTCAAATAGATATTTACACGTATAAAAAACGGAACGTCTTACTGAGGCGTTCCGTATAAACTTTTTACATAGAAAGGTGACATATCATGCCTAGATTTTTCGTAAATGTAGAAGACGAACATAACATCAACATAGAGGGGGACGACGCTAGACACATCGGACGTTCTCTAAGAATGAAAGTTGGTGACGACATCACGGTGACCTGCAAAGGCACAGACTACCTTTGCAAGATAGGTTCCATTTCGGATAGTTTAGTAACGTTGAACCTTATAGAAAAACGTATCTGCAAGAGTGAACCGACGGTCAAATTAGTACTGTTTCAAGCGTTGCCCAAGGGCGATAAGTTCGAGACCATCCTGCAAAAAGCCGTCGAATTGGGAGCTAGTGAGATAGTGCCAGTACTCACACGCAGATGTGTTTCAAGACCAACTCAAAAGGATTTTACTAAAAAGTTGACACGCTACATGAAAATTTCGGAGAGTGCATCCAAACAGTCAGGAAGAGGTATTGTTCCGGAAGTTCACCCACTAACCGACTTAGATTCGGCTATAGAGCTTATGAAATCCAACGACTTGAACTACATACTATATGAAAATGGCGGTGAACGTTTCTCATCGGAGAGGTTAAAAGGTGTAAAATCTGTTGGAGTTTTCATCGGAAGTGAGGGCGGATTTGACCTCGAAGAAGTAGAAAAAGTAAAGTCTAACGGTGGAGTGCCAATTTGGTTAGGCGAACGTATCCTAAGGTGTGAAACCGCCCCACTTTCAGCGATAAGCATAATCATGCACTTAACAGGAAATATGTAAGTATCGAGAAATATATTTGCAAGTTTTTAAATAAAATCACTTCTTAGATTGCACATCTTTTATGTGTTGCTCTTTAACTGATTTCGTAACTTTAGTGAGAGGTTTTAACTGTTCATATATAGAATTTAACTGTTGCTGTGTAAAATTCTTGCCAGAAAATTTTTCTTTTAAAAGGTAGCCGACAACCTTATCCATAGTTAGAACGTTCAAACTATCGGACTTTTTAAACTTAACCTTACTGATGTCCGCCTTTTCACTAAACACCACAACCGATTTAAACAGGTTAGAATCAAGTTTTAGGTAACTCGCCAACGTGGAAATGTGACCATTATTCTGCATGATAGGATTGTACATCTCATAAGTTTTTTCCTTGGTGTAGACGGTCTTCCACGACTTTTGCTCCTCACTGCCCACGATGGCACAAGTGTAATTTTTCACCTCAAAAACGTAGATATTTCCGTTAGCGAATAGCATCATATCGATTTCGGTGGTTTTGGTATTTCGAGCGTAAGGCACATAGATATTTCTCAAAGTTTTGGCGTTGCTCAGGGTGAGCGTGGATATCAACTTGGTTAGCATATCCAGTTGAACTTCTTTAGCACTGCCCTTAACCTCCTGTGAGGTTTTCCCCGTGAGAGTGCCTAAAATGTCGTAAAGGTTTCCCATAAAAAAATCTCCTTTATAATAGTATAGTTTCCAAAATCATGTTAATTCTACTTGCAAAGCTACTTGACAAGTTACTTGCAAAGCAGTTTAATCACATAGATACGTAGTTTCATATTTTAAAATAGGAACGCTCCAAAAGGCATGGGCGTTCCTATTTTTAATGTTATACGTTACCTTATCAGATAATTATTTGATGATATCAGTACCCATGTAAGGTCTCAAAGCCTCTGGAACGGTAACTGAACCATCAGCGTTTTGATAGTTCTCAAGGATTGCCGCAACGGTTCTGCCGACTGCCACACCTGAGCCATTCAACGTGTGTACGAACTGTGCCTTGTCCTTTGGATTTGCCTTGTACTTGATGTTTGCACGTCTAGCTTGGTAGTCCACGAAGTTTGAACAGCTTGAAATCTCGACATATCTGCCGTAAGATGGCATCCAAACCTCGATATCGTAGGTCTTAGCGGATGAGAAACCGATGTCGCCTGTGGAAAGTGCTACCACTCTGTAAGGTAGTCCTAAGCCTTGAAGTACTCTTTCAGCGTCGTTTGTGAGCTTTTCGAGTTCATCCCAAGAGGTTTCAGGAGTGGTAAACTTGACTAATTCAACCTTGTTGAACTGGTGCTGTCTAATCAAGCCACGAGTGTCACGACCTGCAGAACCCGCTTCGGAACGGAAACAGGCGGAGTATGCACAGAAACTCAAAGGCAACTGCTCTCCCTTGATGATTTCGTCACGGTACATATTAGTAACTGGAACTTCAGCGGTTGGGATTAGGAAGTAGT
>CAZWRW010000171.1:0-4015 GCA_964636465.1 uncultured Ruminococcus sp.
TCAATCACACTGCGTGTGATTCTGCGGAACGACGTGGGCGTCGTTCCGTACACACGAATTAACATCGGTGTGGGATTGGATAAAATTTTATTATCCATTGTACGGAACGTCGCCCACGACGTTCCGCAAATTTGCCGTAGGCAAATCACATTTTAAAAAATCAATCAAGCTCCGCTTGATTCTAAGGAACGGTCACAGCCCGTTCCCTACATGGGATTTTCAAAACCCCCAAATACCAAAAATAGATTGAAATATTTCCTAAAGTGTGTTATAATGTGTAGAGAACGAATTAATACGGATATTAGAATGTTAGGAGGGGAAAAGAATGAAAAGCTATAGAGTTTGGGCGTATCTAACCGTGATGGCGATGGTTTTAAACGTGTTATGCTCTTTAGGTGTGCCTATACACGCTATCGATAACACTCCTACAGTGAAAGTTGGGTACTTCCATATGGAGGGTTACAACGAACTCAATGAAGACGGTCTCTACAGCGGTTATGATTACGACTTTTTTCAACTGTTGGAACGCTACACTAACTTAAACTTCGAGTACGTAGGTTATGATAAGACTTGGCAAGAAATGCAAGAGATGTTATCCAATGGGGAGATAGACGTATTAACCTCTATGCATATCACTGATGAAAGATTAGAAAAGTACGATTTCACGTACGATATAGGCAGTAGTTATACTATGTTGACTATCAAGATGGGTAACAATAAACTTCAAAGTGGAAACTACGCCTCATACGATGGCATGGTCGTGGGTATGCTTAAACAGAGTAGTCAAAATGACGTTTTCAAACAGTTCGCAGAAGAGAACGGTTTCACATATTCTGTGGTGTACTTCGATAGTACTACAGAGCTTTCCCAAGCCGTACAGGACGGCACTGTGGATTCTGCGGTAACTAGTAGCCTTAGACAACTCAGTGGTGAACGTGTCATTGAGGAGATTAATCATGACCAATTCTATGCGGTGGTCGCTAAGGGCAACACGGAACTCTTAGACGAAATAAATCAAGGTATAACACAGATGGACATCTACGACGGTGACTGGAGAAATACACTATACTACAGATACTACGGTTATAAAAACCCATCTGAGGATGAAGTGACCTATTCTAATAGAGAGCTTTCCGTGTTGGATGAGTACTCTAACGGTGGTAAGACTCTAACAGTATGCTTTGACCCCGCTTTAGCTCCTTACAGCTACATAAGCGATGGCGAAATGGTCGGTATACTTCCTGATGCTATCGCTGAAGTTTTGGACTCAATCGGAATAGATTACGAGTATATCATACCAAAAGACCATATGGAATATTTACAGATGTATCAAAATGCCGAAGCTGACGTATTCCCCGAAACTATCGCAGATTCTGATAGCTTAGTTCAACAGACTTACCTATACACTGATTCTTACTTTACTGCACGTCTGGGTATGCTCACGGAACGTTCAGGACATACTACCATGAACACCATAGCCGTCCTTGAGGATGACACTTTCTATAAAGATTTAAAACTTTCTCAAAATCAGGTGGTAAAGTACTACACTTCCACGGATGATGTAGTAAACGCTGTAATCAATGGCGAGGCTGATGTGGCTTATCTAATGAACTACACCGCACAGATGTATCTAAATCGTGAGAAGTTAAGCGAATTGGCTTACCTATCACAACCGGATATACATTATGATATGAGTATAGCTATCAACCGCCAAACACCACATGAGATTTGTAGTATCTTAAACAAGAATATCACGACGTTTGACTCATTGGATTTATACGCTCTAAGTTTAAACTATATAGAATCCAGTTCTGCAGACGTTACCTTTACGGAATATCTACAGTTACATCCAAAGACGGCTGTACTATTGTTTACTATCGTGTTGGTGATGGTGGTAGTAATATTGATACTATGTTTCATAACGAATCGTAAAGCCGAACGTGAACGACAACAACGTGACCTCCAAAATGCCTATGCTGAAACCGAATCCGCATTGGCTGATGCTCAACAGTATCGACACGCAGTACTTGCGGAGGCTTTCGTAGCTTATGATGCTAACATCACGAAGAACAGTCTAGATGAAGATGTATATGAAGAGTATGGCGATGTCAAACGTGGTTTGATGGAACATCTAGGGTTGAAAAGACCGTATTCATACGATGAGTATATCAATAAAGTTACAGAAATCATGACAGAACCCGAAGATGCTAAAATCTTTCGTGAGAAAACCGACAGGGAATATCTTTTGAACCTCGTGGCACAGGGCAAAACTGAGGATGTATTTGAGTATCGTACCAAACTAATAGATGGCGAACTCGTTGACGTTAGACATACAACCTACTTGACCAAACATCATAAGACCAACGATATTATAGCACATATCAACGATAAGAACATAACTTCACAGAAGAAGAACGAACGTCAAATGCGTAAGTATGAACAGATACTCATCACCACGGCAACGGATACTTACAAAGGAGTTCGCCGTGTAAATCTAGAAACTCAACAGGCTGAATACATACGTTTCAACGATGGACAGATTATTGAAACTCAAATCGGTAAATGGACAGATTGGATTACTAATCAAAAGAAGAACGTCCATCCAGATGATTTTAATAAGGTTTTAAAGTTTTTCAGTATGGAAAACTTGTTAAGTCTCAAGGTAGGCGTACCGTGTAGATTAGATTATAGGTCATCTACTAAGAACAACGAAAATATATATCGTGTGTATACTACTACGGCATCCATAATACTAGTGGATGGTAAGAAGGTAGCCATCATGACCACATTGGATACTACTTCAGCAGTGGAAAGCGAAATGGAACAGAAACGTATCATAGAAGAGGCTTTACGTTCTGCGGAGGAGGCTAACCGTGCTAAGACGGTTTTTCTATCCAATATGTCACACGATATACGTACCCCAATGAATGCAATCATCGGATTTACTACACTAGCACAGACCCATCTTGACGACATAGACCAAGTTAAAGACTATCTAGACAAGATTTCCTCATCGAGTATACACCTATTGTCACTTATCAATGACGTACTAGACATGAGCAGAATCGAGAGCGGAAGACTACACATAGAGGAGAAAGAGTGTGACCTTTTGGAACTCATCCATAGTGTAGAGGAGATTATACTTCCTGACTTACAAGCCAAGGGTTTAAACTTCACGATGGATACTTCTCAACTTAACGATAACTATGCAATCTGTGATAGTTTGAGACTCAACAGAGTACTTTTGAACCTTTTAGGAAATGCTATCAAGTTTACGGAATCGGGGGGCGATGTTAAGCTCACCGTTTTAGAAACCTCCAACGATGGACAAGGCATAGGAATCTTTGAATTTCACGTTATAGACAACGGCATAGGTATGAGTGAAGAGTTCATAGGTAAAGTTTTTGAACCTTTTGAGAGGGAACGAAACTCTACAGTCAGTGGAGTGCAAGGCACAGGCTTAGGAATGTCCATTTCAAAAAACATCGTGGATATGATGGGCGGAACTATCGAAGTAGATAGTATCAAGGGTAAGGGTACGGAGTTTACCGTAACCATCCCAATGAAAGTAGTCAACCACAAGAAAAGTACTATCGAAACACCGAGCAAAAATACATCTGTTGTAGATTTTCATGGTAAAAGGGTTCTACTGGTCGAAGATAACGACCTTAATCGAGAGATTGCCATGGAAATTCTAAGTGCGGTTGGACTTATCGTAGAGGAGGCGGAAGACGGCAACGTGGCAATCGAGAAACTTTTGGAACGTGGTGCGGATTACTATTCCGTGGTACTGATGGACATCCAAATGCCTACTATGGACGGCTACACCGCTACCAAGAACATCAGGGCGTTTGAGGATTCCAAACTAGCTAACATACCTATCGTTGCAATGACCGCCAACGCTTTTGAAGAAGACCGTCAAAAAGCCATATCCGCCGGTATGAATGCACACATCGCCAAGCCTATCTCCATTGAGGTTCTCTTTGAGACTCTCAAAAAGGTTTTGGGGTGAAAA
>CAZWRW010000172.1:0-4012 GCA_964636465.1 uncultured Ruminococcus sp.
CGTTCCCTACATGGGATTTTCAAACCTCACAGATATACAATATGACAGTATGAAATTCCATCAAATTCACGTTATATAAAGGTAGGTGGTAGCATGGTAAAACTCATAGGGGCAACGTTGGTGACGTTTTCGTGTACGGCTGTTGGATTGGCACTCGCTAAGCGGTTGGAAAAAAGAATCTCCATGTTGGACACCCTATACTGCCTACTTAATGAGTTCTCTATCTCGATACAGTACACCGCTCCCACCGTATGGCAACTGATGGACTGTGCATATTACAATCCTGAATTTAAAGACGTTCGATTTTTGAAAAACTTCCACAATGAACTCCCCTCGGAGGTAGCCTTTGAAATCCTTTGGAAACGCTCCATTGAAAATGATATAACCTTACAACTTCCTGAACGTGACGTGCTATTTAGTTTAGGGAACTCATTGGGCAAGGTAGGTTGTGAGGAGAGCGTCTCAAACTTACATCTAGCTATGAACCGTCTAAAGCTAATACATGAGCAATCCATGGAGGACTACGTCCGAAAAGGTAACCTGTTCCGATGGTTAGGTGTACTGTTAGGGGTAGGAATATCTATCGTTATGGTGTGATTGGTGATTGTATTTCAAAATATACAGATGATTCGGTCACAGTCCGTTCCCAATGCACAAACACAAGGATATATATAATATTATGGGTGGTGGTCTAGATAGATATAGATTTAATCTTTAAAATAGCGGGGGTCGGCATGATTACCGCAGTACTTAACATCGTACTAAAGAAAGCAGACCGTGACGACCTCTCTATGCTGATGTGTTTAGCTAGTATAGTAGTGGTGCTACTCATGTTAGTGGACGAAATATCCGAACTGTTTGAAACTATTAAAAGTTTGTTTTCATTATGAGTATTCTAAGCGTATGTGGCGTAGCGTTCTGTGTAGTGGTGCTATCTAAGGTGCTGGAGAAGACTTCTAAAGAGTATTCCGTGATAGTCTCAATTGTCGCCTGTGTGGCGATTCTCTACTACTTGATATGCCAACTCACACCCGTACTGGACTTTATAAACCTACTCACTAACAGCCTAACTAGTGCTGATGATATCTACACATTGTTACTAAAAGCTTTAGGAATCTGTATAGTTACCAACCTCGCCGTGGATGTCTGCAAGGATGCCCATGAAAATGCCCTCTCTAGTGTGGTACTGATGGGTGGCAAGTTATGTATCTTGATACTTTCAATTCCACTGTTGAATGAGGTGCTATCTATAGTTAAACAATTGATTTATGGTTCATAAACCTATTGAAACGTTAAGGAGGTGAAATCATATGGAATTAGACAGTATCACAGGGCAGTTGGAGGATATAATCCCACAGAACGCCCTCGATGTGGTGGAAGATGTCCAACTTGACAACCTTTCCTTTAGTGATATATATCACGATATTTTAGACAGTATACTTAGTGAGGTACTCATCCCAAAAGAGTTGTTAGTATCATTGGTAGGAGTGGTATTAATCTCTGCATTGATGCAATCATTTAGTGAGGTTTCCAAGGTCAAAAAACCTTTCGAGATGGTCTGTGTATTGGTATGTGTTAAAGTGGTCGTGTCTCCTCTATCCGAGATTTTGAACTCCATTCAAGAGATGATTCTAAACAATGGAGCTTTTATGAACTCCTTTACCCCTATATTCACCACCGTGATGTTAGCTACTGGACAGGTATCTACATCAGCAACCTACGGGACGTTTACATACTTAGCGTGTCAAATGTGGGTACAGTTCGCCGACAAGTTGATACTTCCACTTATGAGCCTATGTTTAGGTTTATGTTGTGTGAACGGTCTATGTAGTGAGGTCTCTCTAAGTGAAGTGGTGAAACTCATCAAGAAGTGTGTCAACTGGATGATGACCGTAACTATGTTCATATTTTCGGGGGTGTTATCCTTACAGAGTACCATAACTAACCTATCGGATAGGGTTTCGGCTAAGGCGTTGAAGTTCATGGTATCTAACGGAGTACCCATAGTAGGCAATGCTGTCTCAGACGTTTGCGAAACGGTGCGTTCTAGTATGCAGTTGATAAAGTCCGGAGTAGGGTTCTTGGGTATCGTGGTGTTGATGGTGAACGTACTTCCACCAATATTGAACGTTGCACTAATTAGGGTGGTAATCTCACTTGCGGAAACCTTAGCTGATACCTTTGGAGTCTCAAGTGTGAAAAGTTTCCTCACTGACGTTTCTGCTATCCTTTCGATAGTGTTTTCGTGTGCGGTGTGTTTTGTGATAACCTTTGTAATATCCATTGGGGCTATGATGCTGTTGGTCAATGTGTGATGGTTCATCAAACACAAACATGAAATTATAATTATTATAGGTAGATACCATGGCTAGTATACAAAATTTCGTGATGGCTTCATGTGCATTGAGTTTGGCGTTCAGTATAGTTTCCTCTATGGTGGATACTTCTAAGTTTGAAAAAGAGTTTAAACTCCTATTAGTGATGGCGTTCATAATAGTGTTGGCACAGTCTGCATTACAGGTGGATTTTCCTACATTAGAAGATTATGAGAATCTATACAGTTCGGAGTACTCTACACAGGATTACACCGCTCAAACCGCTAAGACCGCTCTGGAAAACTCCATGATGGAACTACTCACTGATTATGACATAGTATGCGAAAATATTTCTGTAGATGTAAATATTACTGACGATACTTGCATAACTATTAATAAGGTACACCTTTCTGTGGACGATTTTACCTATGCCAAACAGTTGCTACTCGAAAACTTTGGTGAACTAGAAATCGTCGAGGAGTGATAACCGTTGAACACTTTTAAAACCTATTTCGACAACTTGCGGACGTTCTTAAAGTCACAAAAAGGCGTTAAAGTCAGCATCAGTTTGGGACTGTTGGGATTAATCTTGATATTAGTATCCGATTGCACCAAAAGTGGTGAGACTTCACAACCAGTTGAGGTTACTACTATTTCAACCTCAGAAGATTACCGTATCACTTTAGAGAGCAATTTACAAGAGTTAATCAACAGTGTTTCGGGGGCAGGTGATACTAAAGTAATGGTCACGCTTTCTACTGGTGAACAAAATCTCTACGCTGAGGATATCAAACAGCATACCAACTCTGATGGCTCTACACAGTATGAGAGCAGTTACGTAACGGTGAGTTCCAACGGTGAGAAATCCGCATTGGTGAGTGCTACGCAAACTCCACAAATTATGGGCGTGGTCGTGTTGTGTCAAGGGGGTTCTAAGGGGTCAGTTCGTGAGGATGTCTACAGTATCGTTTCGGCACTCACTGGGCTGACCACTGACAGAATCTTTGTAGGTCAACTGGATGGGTGATATATCAAACCAATTTTGCGTTGCAAAATTGAATCATCGAATTTGCGTGATATTACGTTAATTTTGGAGGTATCAATATGAAAAAACCTAGTCTTATCATTGGAAAAAGACAGATAATCTTGGCGTGTTTAACCATGATTTTGGGCATTTCGGTGTATGTGAACTATGTACTAGCTGATGGCAACGACTGGACAGCATCGGAATCCGAAGAGGTGGAAAACTACGGCGACACCGAATTTGTAAACGTCAACAGCGTGGACACAGTAGACACACAAGAACTCTCCGTTGACACCAACACCAACACAGATACTGACGACTACTTCGCACAGGCTAGACTGGATAGGCTCACTAGTCGTGACAACGCTATACAGACCATTCAAACGGCTATAGGTGGCGGTGACCTCACTGAAGACGAAATGGTTACTAAGGCTCTTGAGGCTGTCTCGATTTCTCAACTTTCCAAAAGTGAATCTACCATTGAGACACTTATCAAAGCCACAGGAATCCCAGATTGCATAGTCTATCTAGAAACCGACAGTGCTAAGGTTGTGGTAAAATCCGATGGACTTACACCACAACAAGTAGCAAGTATCAAGGAGATTATCGTCAGTGAGATTACCGTCCCTGCTGAAAATATCAAAATCATGGAAATGGCTTGATATTTTTTATT
>CAZWRW010000173.1:0-3956 GCA_964636465.1 uncultured Ruminococcus sp.
GAAAACTATCAAACGTTGTATGATAAACTTGTAGATGTCTCAAACGGTGCCATAAGCGTTACCAAATCCGAGGAGAAGTTCATGGATTTCAATACGGTTTGATGTTATCACAAATACGTGATTTTTGTTATGTCTTAAAATTTTCACAAAATTAAATAAAAAAAGCTTGATTTTTTAGTGATTCTATGGTACAATTAAAATACATATAAAAACTTAGGGAGGTTTTTTTAAAATGGATTTTAAACGATTAATTGCAGGAGTTTCAGCAATTGCTATGGTTGCAACTTCTAGTGCGATAGTTGTATCCGCTGATGATGATACCACTTCTGAAAATGAGGTTATAGCATCTGCTACTTTTGAAGACGGTGTGGACGGTTTCACACCTCGTATGAATGAGGGTCAAAGTGTACAGGTTGAAGTAGTCAAGGACGGCACTGCTCACGGTGGTGATGGTTACCTACTCTGTACCAATAGAGAAAAGTCTTGGCAAGGTGCTAAGTACATGGTAGATGATGTCCTCGAACAGGGCAAGAAGTACACAGTCAATGCATGGGTTAAGACTCCATGGTATGCTACAGTTACTCTAAGTATGCAGTACACTGACAGTAACGGTGATGTTCACTATAGTAACATACAAAGTGTAGTATCACAGGGTGATTGGGCAGAAATCTCAAACGCTAAGGTTCAAATGCCAACCGATGCTACTGAAATTTCACTATACTTTGAGTGTTCCGATACTAACGTAAACATCGCAATAGACGATTTCACGATATATGGTACACCTGAATATACTATTCAACAAGATATCCCATCACTAAAGGATGTATACTCACCATACTTCAAGTTTGGCGGTGCGTTGATGGCTTCCGAATTAGCATCTACAGCTACCCAAGAGCTAGTTAAGAAACACTATAACAGTATCACATTCGGTAATGAGCTAAAGCCTGAGAACGTTTTGGTACAGTCCAAGTGTCAAGAGTTAGCAGAGAGTGGCGATGAGACTCAAGTTGCAGTAAGTATCGATAGTGCTAGAAGTTTGCTAGAGTTCTGCCAAGAGAACAACATCTCAGTACGTGGACACGTGCTAGTATGGCACAGTCAAACTCCTGACTGGTTCTTCAAAGAGGGCTACTCCGACGATGGCGACTATGTATCAAAAGAGGTTATGCTCGGACGTATGGAGAACTACATCAAGAACTTGATGGAACTCCTAGCTACTGAATATCCTGACGTAGACTTCTACGCTTGGGACGTAGCAAACGAGATTTGGACTGACAGTGGTACTCCTAGAACTGCTAGAGAACTAAACTACACTGATAATAACACATCTGCATGGGTTAAAATCTTCGGTGATAACTCCTTTGTAGACTACGCTTTTGAATACGCTAGAAAGTACGCTCCAGAGGGTTGTAAGCTCTACTACAACGACTATAACGAATATATGCCAGCCAAGACTACAGCCATCGTGGATATGGTTACTAGGTTAAAAGAAAAAGGCTTAATCGATGGTATCGGTATGCAGTCCCACTTGGATGTAACTTTCCCAAGCATTTCTACATACGAAAAGGCTTTAAAGGCATTCTGTGAGACTGGTCTAGACGTACAAATCACTGAGCTAGATGCTACTACTTCCGACACTTCCGAGGAAGGTTTAGAGATTCAAGCACAGTACTACAGTGATATCATGGACTTAGCTGTTAAGTATTCCGATAGTATTTCAGCAGTAGTAATCTGGGGTACTACAGATGACCAAAGTTGGCGTTCTTCAAGGTTGCCAGTACTCTTCAATGAGGATTACACCGCTAAGCCTTGTTACTACTCCATCATTGATGGTTTAGAGACTTCTACAGGTTCTGACGAAGAAAATCCTGACGAAAAAGACCCTGAAGAGGGTACAGATACCGATACAGACGTTGATAAAGACGTAGTACTCGGTGATGCTAATGGCGACGGTAAGATAAACATAGTAGACGTTGTCACTATCAAGAGATACTTGGTACACGCTATCGATGAGGACGAGTTCGAGTATAACAACGCAGACGTTACTCAAGATGGTTCAGTTAAGGTAAACGACTGCACGTTGATTAGAAGATACTTACTACACATCATAGATAGTTTCACAGAAGAATAATAGATGTTTTACTAACTATAAAAGGAGAGTTTTGTCATGGCTATAACTTTGAAAAAGGGTCAAAAAGTTGATTTAACTAAGTCTAATCCAGGTTTGTCTAAGATTTTAGTAGGTCTCGGTTGGGATGTCAACAAGTATGATGGTGGTTCCGACTTCGATTTGGATGCGTCAGTATTCATGCTAGGTGCTGATGGTAAAGTTCCAAGTGAGAACGAGTTTATCTTTTATAACAGTCCAAAGCACGTGAGTGGCTCAGTAGAGTATATGGGTGACAATCGTACCGGTGAGGGCGAGGGCGACGACGAACAGGTTAAAGTCAACCTATCGTTAGTACCAGCAAACATCGAAAAGATTGCATTTACAGTAACCATCTACGACTACGAGGCTAGAAAACAGAACTTCGGACAGGTTTCTAATGCCTTTATTAGAATCGTTGACGAAACTAACAATCAGGAGCTAATCCGTTATGACCTAAGCGAAGACTTCTCTATCGAGACTGCTTTGGTAATCGCTGAGCTTTACCGCAACAATGGCGAATGGAAAGTTCAAGCCATCGGAAGTGGTTTCAATGGTGGTTTGGAAGCTCTATGTGGTAACTTCGGTTTGAATTTAGGATAATCTTTTTTACCATAGAAACGTTAAAACATCTCGTGGGGTTGAGTTCCACGAGATGTTTTTTTTACGCCAATTCGGCAAATTATATATAGATATCACCCAGTGCATTTTAGATTTTTTGCTCTATACTGACACGTTTTGGACATACTACACGATGCACATCCTAGACGTTTCTTTTCAATAGGTTGTGTAGATAGTCCCATCACAGCGGTGACAGATTTCCTTGGGGTCATGATGTTGGTATCAGTAACGCATAGACCTATCCGTTTTGGGGCATTTAGGACGTTTAAAAAGTCACGTTGAACGTCAATAGGGAAGTCACCGTATCCAGCGGAGAACCTCCACGTTTGATAGTATTGTGGATACTCTTCTTTTACCAAACCATCGACTTGGTTACAGAGATTCTCAATAGCCACACTAGCTAGAACGTCCAATACTAAAGCCTTAGCCATATCGGAGATTTCCGCCATCCTGATGACCCTATCCACATTAGATGACAACGTTGCACACATAAGGATAGCCTTATCACAGCCCACCAGATGGTCTCTAATATCGTTGCCGTGAAACTTTAGGTTAGTGCCGTCTATGGCTATGTAGTCGTCTGTGCGTGTGATGTCGAACACTTGATACAAGTATCTTGCTTGGATAGCCTGTAAAATTTGAGTTTCACAAGTATCTATTAAGTTTGCGAAATCCTCCCCAATGGATGTATCACACTGGAGATATCTCAACGTTTCGTCCCTGTTGAGAGAGGTCACTCTTAAACTTTTTGAAATCATAGTTAAATAAAAATCCTTTCATACGGAGAGATATCCGCAATTTTTATGTAAGGAACGCCGTAGCGTTCCGTAAGTTATTTAGCCTCAAACGAGTTGCAATCCACACATTGAGGTCTAGTAGGGTTGGACTCATGTGTGCCTACGCTTATGCTGTTCAGTGAGCAGTATTGCTCCTTGTTACAGTGATGCTTACACTGCTGAACGGTACACATGATACTACTGTTCTTCTTATCGTTGCAAGTACAATCCATGATACTCCACACATACTGCCACCATCCGCCTTTGGATACTGACAGCCCTTTCAATAAGTTTAAAATCTGTTCACAGGGAACGTTAATATTATGTGAAGTTTTTTTTTAAATATTCAAATCAAATCTTAAAATTAAAAAATCACCTTGAAAACAAGGTGATTAAAACTTTCTATAGGTATT
>CAZWRW010000174.1:0-3917 GCA_964636465.1 uncultured Ruminococcus sp.
CTTTCAGTATCTATAGTCATGTAGTCCATTTGGTAAGTACGATTTGCAATACCTAAGTCTAAACTACTATCATACTGCCAAGCTATACCGCTTAGAAATACTGATGTCGCTGTAACTGTGTACTCTTGCTCGAAAATCTCATCAGTGATAAATTCGGAGTTACCGAACACTAAAAGCTTAGAATCGTTTCTGCTACTGTCTTGACAGTATGCAGCAAGTATCAAGTTTTCGTCTGTGATGTCGCTGTAATCCTCGATACCGTAAGGCTCACCCACTGCTGTAGTAGTGGTGTATATCAAAGGTTGAGCGTCCAAGTCCTCATCATCGGATGTTGCATAGAAACTCCTTGATGGTGGCATTACTACGTAATAACCCTCTTCTACCATCTCTTCTGCCTCGGTGGTAAAGTCGGATGGGTTTAGATAACATCCTATAGTGTATGGGTCACCTGAATAGTACATATCTTCGTCAGTTTCCTTAACTATGTCGTAGTCCATGTAGATACCGTAGTTACCCATGATGTTATTGATGTTTGTGTAAAGTTCGCTAGTATCATCATTAGGTGATAGCATGAAGATTATGTTTCCGCCATTGTCTAAGAACTCGTTAATCTTGTCGGTTTCCTCGGAAGTGAAGTCACTAGTAGGTGATGCTACTATTATAATCTCACAGTTTTCAGGAATTTCACCAGTTGATATGTTTAAGTCTTGAACGTCATAGTTGTAACTCTCTAACATACTTACTAGAGTCGTGAACTTCTCTTCTTTATCGATTTCACCATGTCCCCTTAGAAAACATATTGATGGGTTGAAACCATCTTTTACGTACTGTATAGCACCTGATATGTAATTCTCACCTACAAAGTAAAAGGATGTAGTATCTGTACTCTCTGTGTATTCGGTTAAGAACATTGAACTTGCATCTATCTTCTTGAAGTTGTTCTGTCCCTCAACGATGATATCGCCCATGCTGACTTCAACACCAGCTTCAGTAAACTTAGAATACAATTCCGGATGGTCATCAGGATAGCCTGTGATTAGGTTTATATGTTCATTCTCGCCATACTTTTCGATGGCGTTCTTTAAGATACGTCCGTCATACTCGTCACCCTCGATAAGGTCGTCAAGGTCGTATGCGAAGTATAGGTTTATAGTTTCGTCTAGACCGTCCAAAAGTTCCAATGTGGTTTTGGATAGGTCAGCTGTATAAATCTTGTTAGGGGTCATATCCCACTTGATGTCAGTCTTGGAAACTATCAAGTTTATTGGTATGATTGCCACACCTATCAAGACGGCTATCAATATAGCGAAAGGTCTAGTATAACTATACTTGTTCTTGACCTTATCTTTTTTCCCTACTTTTTCTACTGACTGTTTCTCTTGTTTTTCTTTTTTATCTTTACTCAAAGTTTTGACCTCCCCCTATTACTTACGATATCTTCTAGTCTCTACGGAAAGCATAGTCCATGCGAGTAGTACAGCTATCAAGGTTACATAGAAGACTATATCGGAAAGGTTTATTACACCCTGTGAAAAGCTATAGAATCTCTCCTGTGGTGATAGCCAGTTCAAAAACTTTGAGAATACTGGTATCATACTAGCTATAAAGGTGTTATCCTTAACGGTGTCCACGAATAGTAGGCATATCATAGCTACCTCACTGACTAATACCGCTATGATTTGACTCTCTGTAAATGAGGATATCAACATACCTACACAGATACATACTAATCCCCACATGAAAAAGCCTATGTAACCACATATCAAACTAGACCACATAACTTCACCGTAAATCATAGTGATTATCGGAAATACAAAAGTACATACCATTATGATAAAGTATACTACCATCAAGGCTAAGAACTTGCCCATAACTATTGTGAACACGTTCAAAGGAGTGGACATCAAAAGTACTTCTGTACCGGCTTTTCGTTCTTCTGCAAAAGTTTTCATAGTGAGTGCAGGTATCAAAAGTATGAAGTAGTAGAAGTAGTTATAGAATATCGTAGCGAATGAAAAGGTGAACTTGACTGTCTTTAGGGTTGTAATCCAGTTGACGAACGTCAACGAGAATATGAATATGAAGATTCCCATTACCGCATATGCTAACGGTGAATAGAAATACGACTGTAATTCCTTCTTGAACATAGAAAACATAATGTTTCAAAATCCTTTCTTTTAAACTATTTTTTGGTGAGGTCAAGGAAGACTTCTTCAAGACTCTTCTTGATGGTGTTCATCTCCACGATAGAGCAATCTTCCATAGTGAGTTTCGCTACGATGACTTTTCTAACGTTATCACTCTCAAGAACTATCTTGTAAGAGAACATATTTTCGCCAGTCTCTTCAACGTCGGAAACTTCCTTAACTCCACTAACGGATGTCAAGATTCCCTCTACCTTATCTCTATCACCCTCGATTACCATGTTTATGATAACCTCATTGTTATCTGTTTCAAGGTTTTCGGTGGTATCCTGTGCCGTGATACTACCTTGATTGATAATTAAAACTCTATCACAGATGGCGTTTACCTCGGAAAGTATATGAGAACTAAAGATTATAGTATGGTCTTGTCCTAACCTCTTGATGAGGTCTCTAACTTCCTTGGTTTGACTAGGGTCTAAACCTACGGTTGGTTCGTCCAAGATTAGTATCTTTGGATTGCCTAACAACGCTTGTGCAAAACCTACTCTCTGTCTATAACCTTTAGATAGGTTCTTGATAACTCGATTCTTCATGTCGGTAATCTTCAAACGTGACATAGCCCTATCAATTTGGAATGCTCTATCTTCCTTTTTTATGCCCTTGATTCCTGCCACAAATCTTAAATACTCAATGACTTTCATATCTGTATAGAGTGGTGGTAGTTCAGGCAGATAGCCTATCCTCTTCTTAGCCTCCTTTGGGTTCTCTGAGATGTCTATACCGTCTATCTTAACAGTACCAGAAGTCATAGGCAAGTAACCCACCAACATATTCATAGTTGTGGATTTTCCCGCACCGTTAGGTCCTAAAAAGCCTAAAACTTCATTCTCATTGACTGTGAAACTTATACCTTTAACCGCTTGGATTTTTCCATAGTTTTTAGTTAAGTTCTCAACTTCAATCATAAGAAAAATGCTCCTTTCATGTATATAGTAAACTACGCCACATCGTTTTGGCAGTAGATTATCTATAAAAACTATCCTTTATATTATTACAGAAATTTGTGAATACATTGTGAACAAAACTAAAAAAGTTATACACTTTGCATATTGTGAACAAAATCCCTTACTGATAATATAGTTTTTCTGTGAACACTGTGTGAATATTAGCTATATTTTTAAAGAAAATTCGACAGGCTACATACATAACTGCTTAAACGTTTTAGAAATCGATTCTATACAAAAAATAACCACACTTTTTGTGCATATTGCACAATAAAACGATTAAAAGATTGTATAATAGTAGCAATTGACAAATCACAAAATGTAATGTACAATTAGATTGTGAAAACTTTATGCTATTCGTATGTGCTTTCGATGTTAAAAAAAAGCACTGGAAATTTGAATCATACGTTGACAAGCTAATATTATAGTGTTATAATATAGAAGTTAAAGTACGGCATGGACTGTCGGAATTTAAGCCTATCGTGTAGAGTCGTGATACATACCGCATAGGAAACTCAGGGTTTAAGTTACTTCGAGTAGTCCACTATTTACTTATTTCTAATTTGAGAGGAGAATTCTATATGTTTTCTAAGAAAACAGCAAAAGTGATGGCTTTCGTCGTATCACTTTCTTGCGTGGCTAGTGCTATGGCACCTATCACCGCTTCTGCTGCTGGTTCTGAGCATGGTGTATTCCAAGCTAGAACTAAGGAGGAAAAGTACGGTGACGATACTTACGCTAACAGATTTATGTCCCTATACGCTGACGT
>CAZWRW010000175.1:0-3842 GCA_964636465.1 uncultured Ruminococcus sp.
ACAGGCGACACTATACCATCTATACAACGAAAATCTAAGTATGTGCCTAAGTGCAGACCATACCTTTATATATCTAAATTCTGAGGGTGTACTCATTAGTGAGAAGTTTTCAGAAGTTCTACAAAAACATCTAGATGAGACCCATACAACACTAGACCTATATGGTTCTATAATCTCTGGAGAAGTTTCAAAAAACGCTCCTGAGGACGTGAACTTTAAACAGAAGTTTGTAACTCTAAATGGAAACCTATCTGTAGAAGATTATCCTACTGCGGACGGTTTTGAATACTGTTTCACTGTGCCAAGCAATATGTTGGTGCTACGTCGTGATGGTAACATCTTCGTGACTGGCAACTGCGGTAAGACTACCACCGCTAATGGAATCTTCAAAATATTCGATAGGGATAAAATCATAGCGTGTGCCTTGAGCGGTAAAGCTAGTGTACGAATCACAGAGGCTACAGGCTTACAAGCCAAAACCATCCATAAAACTTTATGCTACGATGGAAAACATTTTGGATTTAATACAGGAAATCAGCTCCCATGCGACTGTTTACTAATAGATGAAAGCACCATGGTAAATGGTAGCCTATTCCTAAGGCTGTTGAAAGCCATTCCAACAGGAGCTACGCTAATCATGTGTGGGGATATCAAACAGTTGACTCCAATAGGTAACTGTCAGGTATTTTACGACATCCTAAAGCATGGCAGAATGCAAGTCATAGAGCTAACCAAACCTCATAGACAAGCACTCAAGAGTGGTATCATCACTACGTCGTTGGATATCAGTAACCAAGTACAGATACTCTCCCCAACGGATACGGGTACAAGAATCTTTGGTGAACTTCAAGATATGATTATCAAGATACAAGAGGACAAAAGCACCATCCTCGATGAGATTATAAAAAGTTTTAAAGAAGAGTGGAATAAGAAAAAAGACATCTTAGAATTACAGGTTATCTTGGCGTTAAAGCATCGTGGAGTGGTAAACTGTTACAACGTAAACACAGCGATTCAAGCCATAGTGAACCCCGTTCGTAATAAGCATAAACCTTGCATGGAAGTGTTCGTATATACTTTGGATGGTGAAAAAAAGTACTATAAAATCCACGTCGGGGACAAGGTAATCAATACGAAAAATAACTATCAACTACGCAACATAGACGACGAGAAGACCCCAATATTTAATGGAAACATCGGCATAGTTGAAGCAATCAAAGATGACATGTGTATCGTCAACTTCATAAGCATTGGCAGAGTGAAAATTCCTGCAGATAGCTGGTCATGCTTAGAGTTGGCGTACGCTCTAACTTGCCATAAGACTCAAGGTTCCGGTTTCGACACTGTGGTCGTGGGTTTGGATGATGGCAGTGCTATCATGAACTGTAGCGAATGGTTGTATACAGCCATCACGAGGGCTAAAAAGAAGTGTGTGTTAATCAGCACGAATAGCACCATAAGTAACACCATCCGCAAAAAAGAGGTTAAGAAAAAACAGACCTTCTTGGGAGATTTCTTAGCATACTCCAATGCAATATGATTGATTTTTACACAAAAAAACAGGAACGCTCTTTGAGCGTTCCATAATTTTTTATTAACACAAACATTGATTTGCCTTCGGCAAATTTAGGAACGGTCACAATCCGTTCCCTATATGAGATTATATCGAATCCATGTTATTACAAACTTGAAATATGTTCAAAGACCTTGTCGGTACTCCAGAAGAACATATTATGCTTGAAACGTTCTTGTTTTAGACCAGTACGTTCAAACAAATCCATGACAGGCGGTTGAACACATGAAAAGTACACCATTCGACCCTGAGAAATCAACCTTTCGCAGTATTCGTGGAGAGCCTCAATGCCTGAGATATCAGCGACGGTCACGCCACGCATGGAAAAGATTATATTATAGCTATCACCCAAAGATGAAACTTTATCTTCCAACTTGGAACAAGTACCGAAATACAAAGGTCCAGTGATGTATACTACACTAGTATATTCCAACTTTTTAGGGTCAACGTTGTTTTCGTCAAGCCTAGATGGGTCTACTTCGGAAACGGTTACTTGCATATCGGATACCTTAATTACGAATAGTATCAAGGAGAATACCACGCCTATCAAGATGGCTTTGGTTAGGTCAAAGACCACGGTAGCCAACATTGTGATTAAAAACTGAAACATAGCAGTCTTCAACTTCTTGGCAAATATTGATTTGATAGTAGCCCATTCGTTCATTCTCCAAGCGGTGACGATTAACACTCCTGCTAACGCTGAAAGAGGTATCATAGACATAACGCCACCCAACACGAACATTGATAACAACAACACTATCGCATGGATTACAGAAGTAATTCTAGTTTGACCGCCACTCTTGATGGCTACACTAGTACGAGCTATCGCAGCGGTTGCAGGAACTCCTCCGAACAGTGGCAACAAGATGTTTCCTATACCTTGAGCAACAAGTTCAACATCAGCGTTGAGCTTTTCGTTTTTCATACGTCCAGCAGATGCTCCACATAGTAAGGATTCTATCAAGCCAAGTGTAGCGATAGAAATCGCTGGAGCGACTAGATGTCCAACGTTGTGCATATCGAACTCTGAAAAGTTGAGTCTGTCATCAAGGATGATGGTCTTAGGAATTTCTCCTACTACGTTCACATCAAAGTTGAATATTGCGTTGGCAATCGTGGCTAGTATGATAGCCACCAACGATGCAGGAACATACTGTCCCCACTTTTTAGGATATATGAACATGAAAACTATTACGCATAGACCTATCAACAATGAAGTCACGTTCACGGTCTGTGGAGTAGTGAAGTAACTGGCAATCTTCTGTAGGTTGTTAAGTCCTGAAGATGTCATTCCTGTGAGGTTGTCGACCTGTCCCAATGCTATTATGATAGCAATACCACTCGTGAATCCCGTAATTACTGGTGATGGTAAGTATGATACTAAACCTCCCAATTTGAAAATACCGCAAAGTAACAAGAGTATTCCTGCCATGAAACTTGCTACAAATACGCCTTGCATTCCGTACTGTGCCACTAAAGATACTAGTATTGCGGTCATAGCACCAGTTGGGCCACTAATTTGATACGATGCCCCCGAAAGTACACCTATTATCAAGCCTGATATGATAGCCGTAACCAATCCCGATGCCGGAGTAGCTCCTGAACTCACTCCAAATGCAAGTGCCAATGGCAACGCTACCGCCGAAACTGTGATTCCAGCTAGTACATCTTTTCCGAACTTCTTTTTGTCATACCCAGAGAACTCTCTCTTTAGGATACCAATAAACTGTCCTAACATTAAAAAATAAACCCTCCATGTTACACGAAAAAATCCACACCTGCGTCTAGATGTGGGCTGTGTATATACGTTTTTTGGTTAATCCACCGAAATGGTAAACCACCTAAGTTATTATAGTACTACTATCCTAAAATGTCAATATCAATAGTGTACAATGATACTCTCAAAACTTGAAAATTTCTATTCACAATGTAGGGAACGTTTGCGATATAATTCCATACGGTTTCATAGTAGAATGTCGTGAATATCATTCATACAGAATTTAAAAAACCATTACATAACGTTTGGACAGAGGGGGGAATAATATTCTATATCTTACTCTATACTCTTATCTCTAACTCTATTATCTATACTCTAATCTCTATACTCTGTTTGGACATTTTTTGGACAATGTCCAATATACTCTTACTCTATCTCTTTATCTATCTCTTACTCTATCTCTAGCGTGACATTTTTGTGACTCAAGTGTGACACGTTGTGACATTGTCACAAACTATTTGTTGCAAGTGCAAAAAAATCGGAACGCTGTTG
>CAZWRW010000176.1:0-3827 GCA_964636465.1 uncultured Ruminococcus sp.
ACAAACTAATTTTGCTTTGCAAAATTTCGGAACGTCATCACGACGTTCCCCGCCTGACATTTGAACTATATAAAACTTGTTTTAATCTTTAATGATTAGTTAGGTTACTTGTTTTTCGACGGTGTAATCTTCACCACTGATAGCTCTATTCATAACAGTAGGTAAGTCCGTATAGTTCCATTCATAAGTTGACCTATTAAACTGTGAGCCATCATCCCACATAAAAGTAGCGATACCATCTTGATGGCAAAGTTTCACGAACATTTCGGAAAAGTACAAACCACTCGAAAGTTCATTCCAAACACCAGTACCGAACTCTCCAACTATTACAGGAATACCATTATCAACAAATGTGGTCTTGAGTAAATCTACCTTGTTTTCCATGAGTTGAACCTCTTCGGAAGTACCCCATTCATAGTTTACGTTAGTAGTACAGAACTCCCAAGGGGTGTAGTAGTGTACCGAAACTATGCATTTGTTTTCAGGGTCATCGGGCATTTTGAAACGTGAATCACAAGTCATTGCGATGTCAGTCCAGTAACCAGCAATGAGTAGGTGTCTCTTTGGATTGTTACCTCCACTTGACCTCACTAAGTCGACAAACTCTTGATTTAGATTGTTAAGAGTTTCATAAGCATCATCAAGATTCATATCATCGAAACCCACCTCGTTCATGGATTCAAAGATAAGTCTCTCATCGTAGTTTTCGAACCTCTCACAGATTTGATTCCAAATAGTCTTGTACTTTGTGAGAACTCCATCATAATCAGTGGAGGCGTTCCGAATCCAAGCACCGAAATCAGGGTCACCACCGCCATCGTGGTGTATGTTGATGATTACGTACATATCGAGATTGTAGGCATAGTCCACGACTTCCTGTACACGATTCATCCAATCGGAATCGATGTTATTATTTTCGTCTAGATGGTCACGCCAAGTGATAGGTATTCTAACAGCGTTGAAACCATCCGCTTTAAGAGTTTCAAAAATTTCCTTGGTAGTCTCGACGTTCCCCCAAAGGGTTTCGTCAACGGTTTCAGAAGTTTCATTTGCTACGCCATCGCCGTCACGGTCAGCGTTGCAGACGTCCAAGCTGTTGCCAAGATTCCACCCTAATTTGATATCTTCTACTAACTCCATAGAAGACATTTCGGTCATCTTTTCAACTGAAGTTGGTGACGTATCAACCGCACTTGATGAGCCATCCGTATCACCACATGATGCTAACATCGTGCAAACCATCACCACAGAGAGTGCTACTGCACACAACTTTTTTAAATTCATAGTGTCACATCCTTACTATATATTTCCGTAGTTACGTAATATAATTATATCAAAACGTTTGAAAAAAATCAAGTTTTTTTAATGTGAGTTTGGCATAATCCCATTAACTTATTCCCATCGTGGGAATAAGTTGCGGTGGAATTGATTTCTTATTGATTTAAAAAAAACACAAACATTGATTTGCCTTCGGCAAATTTAAGGAACGGTCACAGCCCGTTCCCTACATGGGATTTTCAAACCTTAAAGATATATGATTTTTTTGTAGGAAACGACGCCCACGTCGTTCCGCCATGCGACAGCATGGAATTACATCGAACTCCCATTAACTTATTCCCATCGTGGGAATAAGTTGTGGTGGAATTATCTTTTAACTTATTCCCATCATGGGAATAAGTTGTGGTGGGACTATCTTTGTTGAAATCAAGTTTTTTTGTGTTGTGAAAAATTCTGTTGCGAAATTGGCGTATTGATGGTATAATGTACTTAAACGTTAACGTGAATTCGATGGAATTTCATACTGTCATATTGTATATCTGTGAGGTTTGAAAATCTCAATGTAGGGAACGGGCTTCGACCGTTCCTCAGAATCACACGCAGTGTGATTGGTTTTTTGTTGAATTTACAAAGCATCTGCAAATGATTTGACTTCGTCAAATTTAGGAACGGTCACAGCCCGTTCCCTACATGGGATTATATCGAACTGGCGTTAAACGTTAAACTAAACGATAAGAAAGGAAGTATCTTTAATATGACAAAGTTTATCGCAATAGCGAACCAAAAGGGAGGAGTCGGAAAGACTACTACAGCAATGAATCTTGGGGTGGCATTGGAGCTACAAGGCAAAAAAGTCCTCTTGGTGGATTTCGATAGTCAAGCCAACCTCTCCGATTACCTCGACTTTGAAAACACTGATTCTACTGTAACCATTTCCGATTTGATGATGGGAATAATCACACATCAAAAGATTGACGTTGTGGAAAGTATTCAACATAGTGAAATCAATGGGGTAGACTACATACCATCCGACCTTAACCTTGCTAGTGTGGAAAATTATCTATCAGGAACGTTTTCAAAAGAGACTGTATTAAAGCGTATCCTTGATAAGGAGAGCATCACGGAAACTTACGACTACGTTCTAATAGATTGCCCTCCAACTTTGGCGATACTCTTAGTAAACGCTCTAACCGTCTGTGATTCTGTGCTAATACCCGTACAGACTCAAAAGTTCGCTTATGATGGAATTTCAAAACTGTATGAAATCTTCAACGAAGTTAAAGAGGTTTTAAATCCAAAGGTTGAGATACTCGGAGTATTACCGACCATGGTGGACAACACTCTTATGAGCAAGGATGTCATCGCCTTACTTAAAGAAAATTATCCTGATGTGCTTTTCAATACTTTGATTCCTCGTTCAACGGAAGCCATCAAAAGCACCAAAAGTAAGAGAAGTCTCTGTTTAGATAAGACCAAACTCGGAGATGCTTACAAAAACCTATCTAGTGAGATTATCGCCAAAGGATAACTCTACACAAAATTTTTTGAAAGGATAGATAGTTTAATATGTCAAAGTTTGATTTCAAGGGTATGCTCACACAGAACAATCAAGTCAAGGAGCTACCCATAGATGTGTTAGTGCCATATCATAACCATCAATTCAAGTTGTATTCAGGGGAACGTCTTGACGATATGGTTGAAAGTATCCGACAGAATGGCGTGTTGAGTCCCATCCTAGTGCAACCCATCGATGGCGGAAAGTTTGAGATACTCTCAGGACACAACCGTGTTGAGGGAGCTAAAGCTGTCGGTTTGGAGTATATCCCAGCGGTAGTAAAGGAAAATCTAACTGCCGAAGAGGCTGAAATGTACGTCATCGAGACCAACTTAATACAGCGTGGTTTCAATGAGTTGGCGATTTCGGAACAGGCTAAAGTTTTGCAATATCACAATTCTAAGATGTTTTCGCAAGGTAAACGTAACGATATTCTTGAGGAGTTGAAAACTTTAGAGAATCCTATCACAACTTATTCCCACGGTGGGAATAAGTTAAAAGATAATCCCACCGCAACTTATTCCCACGATGGGAATAAGTTAAAAAAGAGACCTACCACTATGGACAAACTTGGCTCGGAGTATAGTATGTCTAAGTCGAGCATTGCCCGTGTAATCAGGGTGAACTATTTGATTCCGCAGTTTAAAGAATGGGTCGATGATGGTCGCTTGATACTGGTTGCAGGTGTAGAGCTGTCCTACATTTCGGAAGAGAATCAAAAGACGTTGTACGATTTTCTTCAAGAGCATCCGAAACACAAGAAGATTAACTTTAAACTTGGCAGAACTCTTAGAACTCTATTCACTAATGGAACGGTCTCCAATGAAGAACTTGAAAGCCTCATAATTGGCGAACCTAAGAGTACTACAAGACCTGTAAAAGTCTCTTTGGACGGTGAAATCTATGAGAAGTATTTCGGCAAAGATACTCCGCAAACTATAGTAACTGAAACCATTCAAAAGGCTTTGGAGGTTTATTTTGATTCTATATCGTA
>CAZWRW010000177.1:0-3824 GCA_964636465.1 uncultured Ruminococcus sp.
CGTGTGATTCTAAGGAACGGTCACAGCCCGTTCCCTACAATGGACAATAAAATTTTATCCAAATCGTATTGTCGAATTGACATTAACCTTGATACACAACGTTCCGCAGATTTGACGAAGTCAAATAGTTTTAATGTTTAATACTCAAAGATTACCGCACCGTAGGTTAATCCTGCACCGAAACCTACGAAACATATCTTGTCACCACGTTTAATCTTGCCACTTCTAACAGCCTCATCGAACGCTATAGGAATAGTTGCACTAGAAGTGTTTCCGTGTTCAGCGATGTTTACTATGAACTTATCCATAGTAGCACCTAAGTTTTTACAAGCCGTCTCGATAATTCTAATGTTGGCTTGATGTGGTACGAAGTAGTCTATTTCATCCACTGATAGGTTTATCTTTTCACAAGCTGACCTAGTAGCCATAGGAAGTATCTTAGTAGCGAACTTGTAAACTTCCTTGCCGTTTTGGATTATGTAAGGTTTAATCTCAGATGGGAGACCATCTTGAACCTTTACAGGGTCGCCGTGTAGTTGTCTAGCAGGTTCGTGATGTCTAGCACATAAGAACTCTGCACCGTTGCCATCTGCACCTAAGTAGGAGGTGTACAAGGTATCTTCAGCCTTTTCTAAGACACAAGCACCGGCACCATCACCGAAGAGTACGCAAGTAGTTCTGTCTGTGAAGTCAGTCACCTTGGATAGAGCTTCAGTAGATACTACTAATATGTACTTCATATCATCAGCGAGGAAGTACCTTCTAGCCATGTCTATAGCGTAGGCAAAACCGGAACACGCACAGTTTAGGTCTAGTGCCATACAACCACTGATACCCAACTCACGTTGAATCATACAAGCTGTGGACGGTAAGTAGTAGTCTTCGGTAGTACTAGAAACGATTATTAAATCTATGTCTTTAATGTCTATGTTAGCCATTTCTATAGCCTTTTTGGAGGCTTTAGTACCCATAGACCAAGTAGGTTCACCGTTAGCTATGTGTCTCTTTTTGATACCCGTCCTAGTAGTAATCCATTCGTCGCTGGTGTCCACGTAGGCAGATAAGTCCTCATTAGTCAAAACCATCTCTGGAGAGTAGCTACCTGTTCCTAAAATTTTTATACCTTTCAAAAAAAATTCCTCCTATACAAGTTGTAATATTTTCACTTTTGTGATATTATATAATTAATGAGTGCAATTACAATTCAATCATTATAATTGTACTCTAAAATTGGAATGTTTGCAATCGAAAAAGGTTGATTTCAAGTAACTTTTACACATTGCACAAATTCTTATAGAATATATATCAGTAGTTTGTGCTGAATGCACAAAAATTCTACACGTTTACATGAAAGGAAGTTATAACCATGAACATATTCTTATTTGCAGGACAAGGCTCACAGTACGTAGGCATGGGAAAATCTCTACTAGATGCTAACCCAGAGTTTGGCTACCTATACGATACAGCATCCGAAATACTAGGCAAAGACATGAGAGAGGTTTGTTTCAACTACGCAGATACCGAACTCGCTAAGACTGTGAACTCACAACCAGCTATAATGTTGACATCACTACTATGTTTTGAAGTCGCTAAGAAGAACGGTATCACATTTGATGGCGTAGGCGGACACTCTTTAGGAGAGTACGCAAGTATGGTTGCTAGTGGTATGCTATCCTTAGAGGATGGTTTCAAGGTAATCAAAGCTAGAGCGGAGGCAATGGACAAAGCTAAAGGTGGTCTAATGTATGCTATCTTAAAAGCAAGTGTTGAAGATATCACAAAGGTATGCGAAGAGACTGACGGCTACGTAGTACCAGTAAACTACAATTCCACTGTACAGACTGTAATCGCTGGTGAAGATGAGGCAGTTCTCAAAGCTGTGGATACTCTAACCGCTATGAAGGCTAGATGTGTAAAGTTGAACGTATCTTCAGCTTTTCACTCCAAGATTATGCAACCTTGTGCAGATGAGTTCTATGAGAGCATCAAGGATGTGAAGTTCAACGCTCCTAATGTGAAGTTTTACTCAAACGTGTATGGCAAGGAACTCACAGACTTCTCAGATATGCCTAGCCTATTGAAACAACATATGGTATCACCAGTACGTTTCACAGATGAACTCAGCACCATGCAGAATGACGGCTTTGACAAGTATATAGAATTGGGTTCAGGTAAGGTTTTAACGGGTCTAGTCAAGAAGACTCTAAAGGGTGTTACTGCAGTAAACATCGAGGATGTTACAACCCTTGAATCTGCTTTAGAAACCATTATGTAGTGAACGGACTTTGACCGTTCCGAAAATTAAGATTAAAAGAAATCAAAAGGAGCTGTTTTTAACATGAAGAAGTATACACTTATCGGACACCCATTAGGACATTCAATGTCACCATACATTCATGATAGCCTTTTCAAGTTAAAAGGCAAAGATGTAACCTACAGTCTAACTGACATCGCACCCGAAGACCTAAACAGTAAAGCTGATAGTCTAAAGAATGAGTTCGTAGGTTTTAACATCACGATACCACATAAAGTTGGTATCATTCCACACGTAGACAAGCTTGACGTTTCCGCACAGAGGTACAACTCCGTGAACTGCGTAGCCAACACACAAGATGGTTCTATCGGTTACAACACCGATTGCGACGGCTTTTTACGTTCCCTAGAAATGAACGATATCCCATTGAGTGGAAAAGTTCTACTACTAGGATGTGGTGGTGTCGGTCGTATGATGGCTATCGAGAGTGTAGCACACGGTGCGGATTTAACCATTGCCATCATAGAGGAGGCTCGTGAGATGTGTAACACACTCATCGCCGAACTTAAAGAGAAGTTTCCAACAGTAGACGTTAAGGTCATCTTAATGAGTGAAATCAGTGGTAAGTACGACCTACTCATGAACGCAACACCAGTTGGAATGTTTCCAAAGGTAGAAAACTGTCCAGTTTCGGATGAAGTAGTTTCAAACTGTGGTGCGGTATTTGATGTAATCTATAACCCAACAGAAACCCAACTAGTTAAGAAGTTCAAAGCTCAAGGTAAAAAAGCGGTCGGTGGTATGGCTATGTTGGTACTTCAAGCCGTAAAGGCTCATGAGCTTTGGGACGGCGACACCTATACAGATGGTGAAATCAATGAGATTATAGAAAAATCCAACGCCAAAGTTGAACGTGACTTTCAATAGTTTGCAAACTGCTAAAATATATGGTTAAATATACGGAACGATGTCCACGTCGTTCCGCAGATTTGCTGAAAACAAATTATATTATCGAATTGGCGTTATTAAAAAATTTTGAGATATATGGAGGGTTTAAATACATGGTAATATTTCTATGTGGTTTTATGGGTTGTGGAAAATCCACAGTAGGTAGAGAGTTGGCAACTATTATGGGTACAAAGTTTATCGATATGGATACCTACATAGAGGAAAAAGAGGGCATGAAAATCCCAGAGATTTTTGCAACTAAAGGTGAACCTTATTTCCGTCAAGTGGAGGCTGACACAGTAGTAGAACTTTCACAAGGTAATGCAATCGTAGGTTGTGGCGGAGGTGCGATGCTCAATCCTAATAGTGCGGAAGTCGGCAGAACCAACGGCAAGGTTGTCTTCTTAGATGTACCTTTTGAAGTCTGCTACGAACGCATTCAAGGAGATACCAACCGACCAATAGTAGTTAGTAACACACGTCAGCAGTTAGAAGATATCTATAACCAACGCCATGAAATCTACGCTAAAAACTGTTCATTCAAAGTGGATGTTGATGGTTACGTATCACCATTTGAAAACGCTAGGAACATTCAAAACTTGCTGAAATTCATGTTGAAGTA
>CAZWRW010000178.1:0-3814 GCA_964636465.1 uncultured Ruminococcus sp.
TTGGGGTAATGCTATTTATGTTTTATATAATATCCAAAAGCAGATAGACTGTTTCAGGATGGCTTACGTTAAATATAATCAAACAACTTGAAATTTCGGTTTATAGAGTTTGAGTTGTATGAATATAATCATAGAATCTTTATATATGGAGGTTTTTTAACATGAAAAAAAGAATAGGTATCCTAACCAGTGGTGGAGATTGTCCAGGTTTGAACGCAACCATCCGAGGTGTGGTAAAGGCTTGTTACGAAATGCTCGGCGAAGATAACGTGCAAATCGTAGGAATATCCAACGGTTACTATGGACTTATCAACAACTTGGCAAAAGATATGCAACCATCAGATTTTTCGGGTATTCTAACGTTGGGCGGAACCATCCTAGGCACTAAGAGACAGCCTTTTAAAATGATGACCGTCATAGGCGAAGACAACGTGGATAAAGTAAAAGCTATGAAAGACACCTACAAAAAACAGAAACTCGACGTTCTGTTGACTTTGGGCGGTAACGGTACTCATAAGACCTCTAAACTATTAGCAGATAACGGTTTGAACGTAATCGGTTTGCCTAAGACTATCGACAACGATATATACGGCACTGATGTTACCTTTGGTTTTCATAGTTCCGTGGACGTTGCTACCGAAACTTTGGACAGACTCCACACTACAGCGACTAGCCATTCTAGAATTATCGTGTGTGAAATCATGGGCAATAAAGCAGGTTGGTTGACACTCTATTCAGGCGTTGCTGGTGGTGCTGATGTAATCCTAATCCCAGAGATACCTTACAACATCGATAAGGTTTGTGATGCTCTCGTAAAGCGTTCTGAAAAGGGTAAGAACTTCTCAATCGTGGCAGTAGCGGAGGGCGCTTTTGATACCGAAGAGGCTAAACTCAAAAAGAAAGAACGTGCTAGACAACGTGAAAGTTTAGGAATCGTGACCGCTACCAACAGGATAGCTTCACAAATTGAAAAGGCTACAGGCATAGAAACTCGTACTTGCGTACCAGGACACATACTAAGAGGTGGCAGTCCAAGTGCTTATGATAGAGTTCTAGCCACGAAGTTTGGCGTACACGCTGCACAGCTCATCCGTGATGAAAAGTATGGTCGAACCGTCGCAATGGTCAACGGAAAGATAACTTCCAATGCTTTGGACGACATCGCTGGTAAGACCAAGTTCGTAACCCCTGATAATCAACTAGTTATCACCGCCAAGGATTTGGGCGTAAAGTTCGGCGACTAACCTTTGAAATTTCATAAAGTTTAAAAATCGGAACGGTATAGTTATCGTTCCGATTTTTTTTGCAAAATGGAGTTTGATTCATTTCAAAAGGTTGTATATCAAACGTTTCAAGGCTTTGATGTAGGTCATGCGTTCCACATCGTCACTGGAGACTAAATCCGTTTCGTAGACCAAAGTATCCTCTATGTAGAAACACACCTTGCCGAGCCGTTGACCCTTTTCAATAGGTGCTGTAACATAGTTAGGCAAGAATACCACGTTTTCAACATCTGTAGAGCCTTTGGCTACTGTGATACTTTTCAACTCTTTAGGTTCTACTAAGACCGCAAAATCCGTGCCACCCTTGACTTGCAAAGGTTTCATAAGTTCCGAAGTAAAAGACGGTTCAGCTGTGACGTATGAGTTAAATCCCTTGTTGAGTAGCTTTTTTGCTATGGTAAAACGAGTATCTTTATCAGGACAGCCGAGTGCCACAACTATGTAAGATACTCCCCTTTTGGTAGCTGAGGCTATCACAGAATATCCCGAACTTTCCGAATGACTAGCCTTGATACCTGTCAAGTTTTCGTACGTCCTAGTGAGATAGTTTTCGTTGACAAGTTCGGTATCTTCTCCTCGAAGATAGTCCATATACGTTGAAGAAATCTCCGAGAGGTAGTCATACTTTAGAAACTCACACCCAAGGATAGCCATATCATAAGCCGTGGAATACTGCCCCTCGATATCATAACCACATACATCTTTAAATAGAGTATCATCCATTCCGAGGGCTTGAGCCTTTGCATTCATGAGTTCTACACAACCGATTTCATTACCCCCTACCAGTTCCGCTAACACGATAGTGCTATCATTAGCGTTACCTATGAGTGTGCCTTTTAACAAGTCTCTAACGGACATCTTTTCACCTTGAAGTAGCCATATAGTCGCACCTGCACGACCTTGTGCATTTGATGAGGTTGTCAATTGAGTATCCAAAGAGAGTTCACCATTGGATATCTTCTCCGCTACGAGGACGGCAACCATAACTTTGTTGAGAGTCCCAACAGGTAGCCTAACGTGAGAGTTCGCCTCCTCTAAGGTTTGCCTTGATGTTACCTCCATCAAGATGGCGTGATTTTCTACGGTGGTTTCGTCCTCGGAATACACCGCCAAATTTGAAAAGTTCCACAATGTGAACCATATCGTTACTATCACATATATTACCCTATTGATAAAAATCGCCCCACAGACAGCATATGTTTGTGGGGTTTAAAATATTCATAATGTTATAAATATCAATTATAACGCATTGTAGAAACGGTAGAACTCTTGTTTATCGTGGCAACGTTCGAGAGCGTCAGCCTCATAGATTATACCGTCCTTAGTCATTCTAGCCAACTCTTGGTCTAGACACATCATTCCGAACTGCTTACCAGTTTGAATAGAAGACTGTATCAAGTGAACCTTGTCGTCTCTAATCATAGCGGAGATAGCATCTGTAACGTTCAAGATTTCCAAAGCGGCAACACGTCCTGAGCCGTCGCATCTAGGCAAAAGGGTCTGTGAAATGATTCCTACCAAAACACTGGCTAACTGAGTTCTAATTTGACCTTGTTGATGTTCTGGGTAAACGTCTATGATACGGTTGATAGTATCGGAAGCACTAGTGGTGTGAAGTGTTGAGAATACTAAGTGTCCAGTTTCAGCGGCGGTAATCGCTGCGGAGATGGTCTCAAAGTCACGCATCTCACCTACGAGGATAACGTCAGGGTCTTCACGGAGGGCGGCACGTAGTGCGGCAGCGAAGTCAGGAACATCAGGGCCAACTTCTCTTTGGTTTACCATGCAACGCTTGTGTTCGTGAACGTACTCGATAGGGTCTTCAACCGTGATGATATGTGCAGAACGGTTGGTATTTACGTAGTCCATCATAGCGGCAAGTGTGGTTGACTTACCTGAACCAGTTGGGCCTGTAACGAGTATCAAACCTCTAGGACGCATAGAGAAGTCTGCCATAACGTCTGGTAGGTTCAAATCCTCAAGTGTAGGGATGTCGTTTCTAAGCAAACGTATAGCGATAGCTGTATGATTTCTCTGTCTGTACACGTTCACACGGTGACGATAACCTCTTTTAGTAGTGTATGAAAAGTCCGTGTCGATATGTTTTCTAAACTGGTCTCTTAACTCATCAGGAACCATTTGGTTTGCGATATCTACTACCGTGTTTTCGTTCATAACTGGATATGAACCTAACTTCCTAAGAGAACCGTTAAGTCTTACTATAGGTTGGATGGCATTAGTAAAATGCAAGTCCGAACATCCTAAAACTCTAACTTCGTCAAGTATGCGGTCTATGTCCACAACTCTTTCTTCATCAATCATGGGGAAAAACCTCCTAAAAAAATATAATCTAACGCCTATTCGATATAATTCAATTATAAAGAATCAATCACACTGCGTGTGATTCTAAGGAACGGTCACAGCCCGTTCCCTACATGGATTAATACTAATCTACCATGCCATCACATTACGGAACGCAAAATTTAATTATCGAACTGGCGTTAATCTATGTCTATACAGCGTAAGTAACT
>CAZWRW010000179.1:0-1565 GCA_964636465.1 uncultured Ruminococcus sp.
AGTTGACTTTTAAAAATGGTTGTGGTACAATGTTCTTAAAAACGGAAAGAGGCTGAAAATATGAGAGTATTAATACAGAGAGTATCCCGTGCCAATGTGGTTGTTGAGGGTCAAACGGTGGGGGACATCGGAAAAGGTTACTTGATTTTGCTAGGCGTGGGCAACGGCGATACCCAAAAAGATGCTGAAAAGTTGGCTAGTAAAATCTTAGGATTGAGAATCTTTTCGGATGAGAATGACAAGATTAACCTATCCATCAAGGATGTGGATGGCGAAATTTTAGTAGTATCACAGTTTACGCTCTACGCTGATTGTAAAAAGGGTAACCGTCCAAGTTTTGTGAACTCTTGCGAACCTACACGTGCAGAGGCTCTCTATGAGTATTTTACAGGGTTGTTTAATGGCGAAGTCAAGAACGTTCAAAAGGGCGTGTTCGGTGCTGATATGAAAGTTGAACTCCTAAACGATGGCCCTTTTACTATCTTCATGGAATGCAACGATGGTATCATTAAATCTGTGGAATGATATAACACCATATTGAAGTAAAACATAGAACATGGAAAGGACTTTTCAAGGTTTATGGACAAGAGCAACCTAACTTTCTTGATACTTTGCATATTGGTGATAGCCACTACATTTATAATATACAAGTATAACGCCACCAAATATCAAGCACAATCCACATTGACCATAGTAACCGTAGAAGATACCTCTACTTTAGGAGAATCCTCACAGGATACGGAAATCACTACAGTTACTAAAGGTTCAACCTATAAGGTGGTGACTCAAACCACTACGACCAATATCAATATTAATACCACATCTGCAACCACAAGTGATACCTCTAAAAGTATCACAACTAGCACCATCAAGACGACCACTACTAAAACCAAATCCACCACCAGCACGAAAGCCGTCACCTCTATGGCGACCGAAGAACAGGACACTCAACCCGATTTCCCGATATCTCTAAACTACATAACCTCTGAAGAGTTACAGGCTATCAATGGTATAGGAGAATCCACAGCACAAAAGATTATAGACTATCGAAACGCTCTCGGAGGGTTTACCTCTAGGTATCAGTTACTTGAAATTAACGGCATCGGTGAAAGTAAGATGAACCTCATCATGGAGTACACATACATCGAAAATGAAGACCTCACATACGGTCAGGAGGATTCACAAGAAGTTCAAGACCAAAATCAAAATCTTGCTGACGCTTACGATATAGTTCAATATGGCAACATCGAGGAGGAGCAATCCCCTGCTACTACGGTCACTGAAAACCCCTACCCTATTGAGCTTAACACCGCTACTTTTGAAACTCTATTATTAATCCCAAACATGACCGAGGAACTTGCACAGAACATCTTGGAACTTAGAGACACTATCGGATACTTTTCAAGCACCTATGAACTTCTCTACGTTGATGGTATCGGAGATACCTACCTTAATGAGATTTCACCGTACATTATCGTTGAATAGTTTAGGGAACGGCTTTTGACCGTTCCCTAATTTTGATTTTACACCAAGCGGAGCTTGATTGATAATTTTTTTGATAAATT
>CAZWRW010000179.1:1665-3795 GCA_964636465.1 uncultured Ruminococcus sp.
TATTGTAAAGGCACAGTCTTGCCATCGATTTCTAAAGCCACTATGTGGGTGAAGTCGATTAGTGACTCTTCATTTAAAGCGTATGGAACTGTTATATAGTTATATGTCCAGTCATTCGTTGTACCGGATGACCTAGAATCTCTAGGTATGAAAACTTTTCTGCCATCGTCATAAATGTAGTAGATGCTAAAGTCTTGAGAATGTAGACAGTTCCAAGTGTCGCCAGTGTTTTCAAAATAGATTGTCAACTCTAATGGGGAGTATGATACACTATCTACAGAGCAGTTTTCATGGATAGGTATATCTAAGTTGTCTATACGTTTTGAGATGTTGCAATCTTGGAGTTGTAAATCGAATGAGAGGTCGAACTCATGTTCAGGGACGAACTCACCTGTTAGATAACTTCCTAAGTCACCGAGTTCTATATGGTAGTTGTGGGAGTAGGAGTCATCACTGTAGATGTAATCCACTAGGGATAGCGTTACGTATACGACGTTATCTTCAACGGATGAGCTGTATATACCATAGCTTACAGGGTCACCGCTTACGTTATCCACGATGTCACACTTATCAAAGTTGAATATAGCCGTACCTTTTGGATTTGAGAACGTCTCACCCTCTGGGAGAATCAACTCAACTGTGATAAAGTTCACGTTTCTATCACTGATGTAACCAGTAACTTTAAAGTCCATATCGTCACGAGATAACACTAAGTTTTCAACTGATATATCAGTAACTATGTCGTTATCCAGTGCGGATGTATCCAAATAGTCGTTTACGACACCATCATAGTTGTAAGGGTTTATAGTGTCCTCAAAGAGTTGACTCTTGATAGTATCGAACGCACCGCTTTCGTAGGCGTACACGCCTATCCCTGATACTGACAACGCTACTATACACGCAACTAAGATTACACTAGGTTTGTATATCTTCTTAGTTTTCTTGTGTGAGAGGTTATCCTCAAGGGTACGGTTTGGGATTTCTAAAGCCTGAGCTTTCCAACTTTCAGGGGTTTTAACGTAGTCAAGATAGTTTAATCTTTTCATAGAGTTTCGCCTAACCTTTCTATACTTTCTAACTGTAACTTTAACTTTGATTTTCCACGCTTTAGACGTGTTTTGATGGTGCTTTCGGGAACTTGCAAGATTTCCGAAACCTCTTTGATGGAGTACTGTTCATAGTAGTATAGGTAGATTACATCCTTGTACTTTTGAGGTAGTTTCAAAACCATCTCAAGGAGTTCTCTATCATAGAGGTTGCTGTTGCCATCTGCCACGATTAAGTCATCTAGATTTTCTGTCCTGTGGATTATCAACTTCCTATGGAGGTTTATGCACTCATTAATAGCCACCGTGATGACCCACTTTTTAATTTGTAAGTCGTCCAAGTTTGAGAGCGTGTCCATGTTTTGATAGACTTTTAGCATCACATCTTGATAACAATCTTCGGCATCATGATAGTTTCTACATTTGACGATACATATTCTTGTCACGGTATCGGAAAATTTTTCGACTATGTTGTTGAAATCCATACTTTTACAACTCCTTTCTTTGAACCGTTTATTTAATTGATGATTAAGTTCCTTTATAATATATAACGTTTCAGCCACGGGAAAAGTTTCAAAAAAGTTTAAAAAATTTCACTTGACAAAGTTCTCAAATTGAGTTATAATAATAATACTATGAAAATATGAATAATCTTTTAAAGGCTATGATGGGAACACAAGTCGCTATGGAAATCTACAGAGAACTGTCGGCATTCTGAGAAGACGGTATAGAAGTACGGCTTTACTCCTCCCTGAGCTTTCGGCTGAACGGTCTTGTGACCTATTAGGTTTGAACGGGTTCTCCCGTTATAGGGGTACACATTGTTAGATGTGGTTGAGTGGGCGTTCTGCTGTAAGGCAACGTCAATTGAGAGTGGTAACACGGAAGTATAACTATAAGAGTAATACCTTCGTCTCTCTAGGTAGGTTTCTGCTTAGAGGACGGAGCTTTTTTATTATCTTAAAACCAATTTAATTTTGCGTTGCAAAATTGCGGAACGACGTTGGCATCGTTCCCTACAAAAAATCATATATCTGTGAGGTTTGAAAATCCCATGTAGGGAACGGGCTGTGACCGTTCCTAA
>CAZWRW010000180.1:0-3747 GCA_964636465.1 uncultured Ruminococcus sp.
TAACATAATCTTTAATTGCGGAGAATGGAGTTTTTTAAATGTCTGTATTTAGAATTTACGTTGAAAAGAAACCATCTTTTGATGTAGAGGCACAGTCTATCTTGGGCGACGTTAAGACCGCTTTAAGGCTCGAAAACCTTGAGGGTTTAAGGCTCATAAATCGTTACGATGCCGATAGACTCTCACAAGAAGACTTCAACTTAGCTACCAATACAGTGTTTTCCGAACCTGCTGTAGACGTTACATACTCAGAACTTCCAACACTTAAAGAGGACGAAAGAATCTTTGGAGTGGAATATCTTCCAGGACAGTTCGACCAACGTGCTGATAGCTGTGAGCAGTGTATCCAAATTTTAACGCAAGGCGAAAGGTGTCGTGTTAGAAACGCAAGACTATACGTTACTAGCGGTAAACTCACAGATAGCGAGTTTGAAACACTAAAGAGCTATCTAATCAACCCTGTTGAAAGTAGAGAAGCTTCTCTAGATACCGTGGATACTCTAGACAATAACTATAGTATTCCAACCACCGTGCAAACTTTGGATGGTTTCATAGACTACTCCGAAAGTGAACTAGCTGAGTTTATCAAGAAGTTTGGTCTAGCTATGGACTTAGACGACATCAAGTTCTGTCAAAGTTACTTCAAGGACGACGAACATAGAAACCCTACCATCACTGAGATTCGTATGATAGATACATACTGGTCTGACCACTGTAGACATACTACTTTCTTGACTAACATCAAGGCAGTAGATATTCCAACTAGCTACATCAAGGATACTTATGACCTATACATCAACGTTAGGGAAGAGTTGGGCAGAACTAACAAGCCACTAACCCTTATGGATTTAGCTACTATCGGAGCTAGAAAACTAAAGGCTGACGGTCTTATGCCTGACCTTGACGAAAGTGAAGAAATCAACGCTTGTTCCGTAAAGATTAAAGCAGACGTAGACGGCGAACTCCAAGATTGGATACTCATGTTCAAGAACGAGACACATAACCATCCAACAGAGATTGAGCCTTTTGGTGGTGCTGCTACCTGTCTAGGTGGTGCTATCCGTGACCCACTATCAGGACGTTCTTACGTATACCAAGCCATGAGAATCACAGGAGCATCAAACCCACTAGTACCAGTTGAGGACACTATCAAAGGTAAACTCCCACAGAGGAAGATTACTGTAGGAGCATCTAATGGATATAGTTCATATGGTAACCAAATCGGACTAGCTACAGGTCACGTTACAGAGGTTTACCATCCAGGATATGTAGCTAAGCGTTTAGAAATCGGAGCAGTAGTAGGTGCAGCACCAGCTGAAAATATCCGTCGTGAGAGACCACAACCAAATGATGTAATCATCTTACTAGGTGGCAAGACTGGTCGTGATGGTTGTGGTGGTGCTACAGGTTCATCGAAATCACACACACTAGAGAGCCTTGAACATTGTGGTGCAGAAGTTCAAAAGGGTAACGCTCCAGAGGAGAGGAAGTTACAGAGACTCTTTAGAAATCCTGACGTTACTAAGCTAATCAAGAGATGTAACGACTTCGGTGCAGGTGGTGTATCAGTAGCCATCGGAGAACTTGCTGACGGCTTGAAAATCAATCTAGATGCAGTACCTAAGAAGTATGACGGTCTAGACGGTACAGAGATAGCAATCTCCGAATCACAAGAGCGTATGGCAGTAGTAGTCGCTCCTGAAGATGCTAAGACTTTTATGGAAGAGGCTCTAAAGGAGAATCTACAAGCTACACTAGTAGCAGTAGTTACAGAATCTCCAAGACTCGAAATGACTTGGAACGGTAACACTATAGTAAACCTATCTAGAGAGTTTTTGAACTCTAACGGTGCTACTAAGTACACAGATATCGAAATTTCTGAACCTTCTGAGTTACCAAAGTCAGAATACAAGAACGATAAAGACGGTTGGACTTCTATGGTATCCGATTTGAACGTATGTTCACAAAAGGGTCTAGTTGAGAAGTTTGACGCTACCATCGGTGCGGGTACTGTATTGATGCCATTCGGTGGAAAGTATCAGTTGACACCTACACAGGGTATGGTCGCTAAGATTCCAGTGCTAAAGGGTGAGACCACTACAAGTTCCGTAATGGGTTGGGGATATAATCCATACATCAGTGAGAAGAGCCAATATCATGGTTCTATGTTGGCAGTCATCGAGAGTATAGCTAAGGTAGTAGCCGTAGGCGGTACTTATAAGAAGTGTTGGTTGACTTTCCAAGAGTACTTCGAGAGGACTCAAAATACACCATCAAGATGGGGTAAACCATTAGCATCATTGTTAGGAGCTTTCAAGGCACAACTTGAGATGGGTTGTGGTTCTATCGGTGGTAAGGACTCCATGAGCGGAACTTTTGAAAATATCGATGTACCACCAACACTAGTATCTTTTGCGGTATCTACTGCGGATAGTAGAAAAGTATGCTCACCTGAGTTTAAGTCCGCTAATGATAGTGTAATCTATCTAGCTCCTGAATACGACGAAAATCAACTACCTAACTTCGATAGCGTTAAGGCTACTTTTGATAAGGTAGAAGAGTTAATTCAAAGTGGACGTGCTAAGGCTGTATGGACTATCACAGGTAATGGTATCGCTGAGGGTATCTTCAAGATGTGTCTAGGTAACCATATCGGATTTAAGTTCACTAAGAACTTCACAGATAGCGAACTCTTCAATCCATGTTACGGTGCGTTCATAGTTGAACTTAATGGCGAATCTGCAGACGGTGAGGAAGTCATCGGTGTAACTACAGCTGACTACACCATCAACTGTGGTGAGTTCTTGATGTCTCTAGTAGACTTACAACAGTCTTGGGAGAGCAAATTAGAACCTGTATTCCCATGCAGAATTAAAACCTCCACAGAAAAGGTTGAGGCATTCTCATATGAGGCAACTAGCAGACCTACTCCAAGTGTACACGTAGCTAAGCCTAGAGTAGTCATTCCAGTGTTCCCAGGCACAAACTGCGAATACGACACCGCTAGAGCCTTTGAAAAGGCTGGAGCAATTCCTGAAGTTATAGTTATCAATAACCTAACTTCTAGTGGTATTGAGCAGTCTGTTGAGAAGTTTAAGAACTCCATCAAGCAGTCACAGATTATAATGATTCCTGGTGGATTCTCCGGTGGTGACGAACCTGACGGTTCTGGTAAGTTTATCACATCATTCTTTAGAAACCCTGAAATCAAGGACGAAGTACACGAACTTCTCAAGAATCGTGACGGTTTGATGTTAGGTATCTGTAACGGATTCCAAGCGTTGGTTAAGTTGGGATTAGTACCATTTGGCGAAATCGTGGAGATGGAAGACGATTCACCTACACTAACTTTCAACACCATAGCTAGACACCAATCCATGATGGTAAACACTAGAATAGCATCAAATAAATCACCATGGTTAGCAAGTTCCAACGTTGGAGATATCCATACAGTAGCAATCTCACATGGTGAGGGTAGGTTCGTAGCACCTAGTGAGCTAATCAAGAAGTTGGTTGAAAACGGTCAAGTAGCTACCCAGTACGTAGATATGGACGGCAATCCAACCCTTGACATTAGATACAATCCTAACACTTCATACTGTGCTATTGAGGGTATCACATCCCCTGATGGTCGTGTACTCGGTAAGATGGGTCACAGTGAACGTAAAGGTTCGGATATCTGTAAGAACGTTGAGGGCGTAAAAGACCAACAAATCTTTGAGAATGGTGTTAAGTACTTCTTATAAT
>CAZWRW010000181.1:0-3746 GCA_964636465.1 uncultured Ruminococcus sp.
ATGTAGGGAACGGGCTGTGACCGTTCCTAAATTTGCCGAAGGCAAATCAAAGTTTATGTTTGGTGAATCTATTCAATAAAAAATCAATCACACTGCGTGTGATTCTAAGGAACGGTCACAGCCCGTTCCCTACAAAATTCCGTTGTGCAATCACATAGAATTATCTCGAATTTGTGTTTTGTTAAGTTTCCGCAGACCTTAAAGCATCCACCATGTTTTCGAAGTAGTCATCATAGAGGTAGTATTGGTCGTCTATCTCTAGGATAGTCCACATCTGTTCTTCGGTTTCGGTTTTAAGCGAACCTGAAACTATCTTGTTGACGTACACGGTGTAAACGTTTTGGATAGTAGTAGTATCATCCATGTATAGGGTTTTCAAGAGTTTGTTATACTTCTTGGTAACAGCCTTGGTCATAAGGGTGGTGGCGGTGACTTCAGGTGTGATGGTAGCATCCTCGCCGAAGTTATCGTTGTAGTAGGTAGCGTTATCCGCTGAGATGTACTCATCAGTAGTGCCACCGTAGTATTCAAGCTCCATTTCGACGTTGTCCACATAGAACTGTGCGTAGTTTTTGAACGTCATATCGAAGTCAGCCTCACGGAGACCCTCGTAATAGTCCGCCAACATGGATTCAGTAGCATCTGCGACTTCTTGGTTATAGTCTTCGCTTTCGCTCTGCCCTAGAGTGCCACTGCAACCTGTCGGGATACTCAACGTAAACAAGGCTAAAACCGTAGCTAAAAACTTTTTCATGGTAAAAAATCCTTTCAAATCAAAAATTTTATGACTATTACATTATAATACACCTTGGTGAAAAAATCAAACGTAAACGGTGAAATTCCACAGAAAATAAAAAAACCCCCACATCGCAAAGCAACGTGGGGATTTTTTTCGAATATATTATATCATCTGTGGAAGATTGATAATTACATATTTAGAACTATTCCAAAGAATCTATGATGTGTAGAACGTACTGTCTAACCCTTTGGATATCGTTTACTCTTAGAGTACCATCGCCAGTAACGTCGGAGTTCTTAAACGCTGTAGAGTCACTATCAAAAGCATCCAAAGCGTGTAGTAGAATCTTTCTAACTAGTTGGATGTCATTAACTCTAACGTTGCCATCACAGTTGGAGTCACCTGCTTTTAGACCACCATCACCAGTAACAGCAGTAGAAACTGTAGTAGTATCAATAGGAGCGGTAGTAGTTCCAGAAGTTATTGTGGTTGTTACTACCTCGCCATTGTCATCAGTTACGGTAGAAACCTCTTCAGCAGATGAACTTACTGCAGAAGCAGTAGTAGTAATACCAGCACTCGTAGTATCAGCAGGTTTTTCGGAAGTAGTTACGGTTGTAGTAACAGTAGTAGTATCAGTAACGTCAGGAGTAACAGTAGTGTTACCGTTGCTACCAGCTACTGCAAAAGTCAAGCCATCGTAGTTGCCGGATAGTTTAGTACTACTATCACTATAAGCACTAGTAGATATCAACTGCATGAAACCATTGACGTTAATAGTACCGTCAGATTCTCTCCAAACGGAATCGAAGTCAGTACCCATTGCAGGAGCTGTTACACTTACGAAATCGCTATCGGATAGGCTTACGATAGTACCAGTCTTGTCACCGTTATCGATGTCTATCTTGTCAGTTACGTTGTAGTACTTGCCACCATTGTAGTATACAGAGTTCTGCATAGTACCTACAAACTTGTCGTTATTCTTCTTTACGGCATCGGCGTTCAAGTATGAGATTATACCACTAAAGTCACAACCGTCATCAGTACAACGATATACTGAGAAGTTAGGTTTACCATCACCGCCAACGTCGTTGTTGAAGGCTGTACAGTTAGTTAAGCTTTCAAGTTTAGGGTTGTTGTTATCAGTGAAACCGCAGTGTAGGTTCTCGAATGCTAGACAGTTCTTAACTACGTGTGCAGAGCCTACGCCTGAACCTCCAAGCTTGAATCCGTTACCATCACAATCACCATAGCCACGACCGTCTTCAGTGTAACCATTTCTAAAAGCTATACAGTTTTGGATAGTTACCACACCGATTGGACCAGTAGCCTCTTTAGCGAACAAGTCCCAACCGTCATCGGAGTTGTTGTAAGACATACAACCATCGAATACGTTGCCCTCACCGCAAGTTAGCTTAGCAGCGAAACCGTCAGCATTTTCCATAGTGGCGTCGTCACAGTTGTTCTTAGATGTACAGTTCAAGATTAGGTTGTTGCTTGGCCAAGTGTCGATAGTCTCGTTAGAAGTCTTGTAACGGGAAATCTGTAGACCAGTATCTTGGTTGTTGTTGAATACCATCAACTGGATTACGTTGTTGTTACCGGATAGCAACATACCATTGTCACCAGCCTTGGTAATCTCGAAGTTGTAGAAGTGCCAGTAGTCACCATCAAGAACTACACCACGGTTAGAACCATCTACAGTCATAGCGGAGAAGTCCCAAACTACATTAGCACCAGGGTAAGCCATGATAGTCTTGTAAGCATCAGCAGTACCGTTGTTAGTATCCTCGATTAGGATGGTCTTGTCGAAGTTGTAAGTACCTTCTTCTAGATAGATAACTCCACCAGGTTTTACGGAAGTGATAGCACTCTCTACAGAAGTAGGATTATCATAAGTAGTACCATCGCCAGAGCCATCAGGTGAACAGTAGATAGCATCACTAACTACGCTAGGAGGACCTTGAGTAGTAACTACAGTAGGTTTACCATCCGAAGTAGTAGTAACCGTTGGAGCAGTAGTATTTGCTGTAGTAGTAACGGTAGTAGTAGTTGCACTAGTTCCGCCGTCTGCTACGGATAGGTAGAAGATGTTACCGCTATCAGCCTTAGTGATAGTGTGTGAACCTGCGGAAATATCGACAGTAGTTACACCTGAAGAATCAGTAGCAATCTTTTCGCCGTCTAGTTTGAAGTTCTTAGTTGAGGCTGTATCGGTTACTACAGTAAGAGTAGTATCACTAGATGCTGTAAACGTAATGACTGTAGAACTCTCCAACTTTAGACACTGTGTTAGAGTCAAGCCGTTATACTCAACTGTACCTTTGCTAGTGGATAGGTTACCAGTGATGTTATAGTATGTACTATTAGTACCATCAGTAGTGAAGTTGTGAGTAGCACCACTAGCAGATGAAGATGGAGCAGTGGTAGTGTTTCCAGCGGTAGTAGTATTTCCTGACTTCGTGGTTGTAGTAGTAGGAGCTTTAGTAGTAGTTGTAGTAGTCACTGTAGCAGTAGGCACATCAGAAGTGAAGTTACCGCTACCGATAGATACTATGCCACTAGTATAAGCCTTTAGAGCGTTCATTAAGTCGGTATTAACTTTGTAACTAGCATCGTCTACGGAGTTGTCAAATGTGAATGAGAAGTCACCACCGTTTAAACGTCCAGCCTTAGAAGTTACGATTGCAGGAACATCCTCAGCCTTGTCAGCAGTGTAGCTGTACATGATACTTGAGTTAGTATCGAAGTTGTTGTAGGTATATCCTGAAGAGTTCTTTACTGTACTTGGAACTTGCTCATCTCTGCTAGAAGCCTCATAAGCGTCGAACTCTGTGCTATCCTCTTGATACGTTATGTAAGACTTCTGTCCCTCCATGTAGTTACCATAGGACTTAATCATACCACCGGCCTCACCGGAGAATATACCCTCAGCTAGTGTGTCTGAACCCTGTAGAGATATCAACATAGGATAGTTACAGTTTCTAAAGTAGTTAGCCTCAACGAA
>CAZWRW010000182.1:0-3742 GCA_964636465.1 uncultured Ruminococcus sp.
GAAGTCATAACTACGTCGAACTCAGTCTTTTCTTCAGCAGCGGCAGCACCACCAGCTGGAGCAGCAGCAGCAACTACAGCAGTTACGCCGAACTCTTCTTGGATACCGTCTACTAATTCCTTTAACTCAAGAACTGATAGTTCCTTGATTTCGTCTATAATCTTTACAATCTTTTCTGAAGCCATGATTAAAAATCTCCTTTATAACAAATTAAATTCATAAACCCTAAGCGGATAGGGCAATTAAGCAACTTCGCCGTCTGCTTCCTTCTTGTCCACAACTGCTTGAACAGTAGCAGCAAGTTTTTGCATAGGTCCTTGTAGAGAACCAACGAGCATTGCGAGTAAAGTTTCCTTTGAAGGAATCTTTGAAAGTGCTTGAACACCTGCTTGGTCATATATTTCTTCACCGATGAAACCAGCCTTAAGTTCAAACTTATCTTCTAGTTCTTCAGCGTACTTACCTAATATTCTAGCAGGAGCAGTTTCGTCACTATCGGATACTGCGATAGCAGTAGTACCCTCTAAAACGCCGTCAAGACCGTTGATACCAGCCTCAGCTAAAGCTCTCTTTAACATAGTGTTCTTCTCAACAGAGTACTTAACACCAGCTTCACGAAGTTCTTTTCTTAGCTTAGTATCCTCCTCAACTGTGATACCTCTGAAGTCTACTAAAACACCAGACTTTGAACCCTTTAAAAGTTCAGTAAGTTGAGAAACCTTGGCTTGCTTAGCCTCTAAAATCTTAGCACTTGGCATAATATTCACCTCCGATTAAACTCTTTAAAACGTAAACGCATGAAAAAATCCCTTTCCCGACAGGTTGAGAAAAGGCATAGATAGTCATATCAACATCTTAGCGAACATTCCTCGGTTGGACTTACTTTTTTGCCGACTGTCTTTAGAACTTAAACATACGGTTGCACTCATGCAACGTATTTGATTATATCATAAAAGTTTCAGCTTGTCAAGAGGTTTTTTAAAACTTTTTAAAAAAAATTTTTCCATCGCAAGTTGACTTTTACCTAAAAACGTGATACAATATTAATGTTGTACATTTGCAGATGTGGTGGAATGGCATACACATCAGTTTCAGGTACTGAGTTTTGTGGGTTCAAATCCCATCATCTGTATGTGGTAAGGGTAGTATCATTTAAGATGCTACCCTTTTTTTATGTATAACAATTTGGATTTTCCAATCGATTTTAATCTATATTTTTAATGCTGTAAGTTTCCCCGATGTTGGTTTCAAAAGTTATCACGCCGTCTTCGGAAGTGTATTCTACAGGGTTGCCCTCATGAGTGAGTTCAACAGCGTTGCAGTTGGTACGGATTCTACATACACCTCCGCTTAATGAGATAACTTCCGCAGTAGTGAGCTTGTGGTCTTCCCACTGGATGGAAACCTCAAAGTTTCCTCTAGCCTTGATACCGCTAACTTTACCGACTCTCCAAGACTTTGGCAACGTAGGTAAAAGGTTCAATTCGCCACTATGAGACTGTAACAGACTCTCCACGATACCTGCAGTACCACCGAAGTTTCCATCTATTTGGAAAGGTGGATGGTTATCCAAAAGGTTTGGATTCGTAGAGTGTGCCAACAGTTTGAAGAGGTTCTCTTCTACCATGTCTTCATCTAGAAGTCTCGCCCACATATTGACTATCCATGCTCTGCTCCAACCCGTATGACCGCCACCGTGTGAGAGTCTCCTCTCAATGGTCGCTCTAGCGGACTTTGCAAGTTCAGGGGTTTTGTATACGGAAATCAAATCGGCAGGATATAGTGCAAACAACTGTGATATGTGCCTATGTCCTATCTCTACCTCGTCATAGTCGATTGCCCACTCTTTGATTTGTCCATACTTACCGACTTCAATCTTAGGAAGTTTTTCAAGCATGGATTCTAACTTCTTAGTGAAATCACCCTCTAGATTTAAGACTTTTGCACTCTCCAATACGGCTTTGAATAGTACCGTAACTATTTGACTATCCATGGATGGTGCTACGCATAGTGAACCTTTAGAACCGCTTTCGGTTAGGTAGGTGTTCTCAGGGGATACCGATGGAGCTGTCACCAACTCACCATTTGGAGTTTCTACTAAGTAATCTACGAAGAACTCCGCACACTCTTTAAGAGTTTCATACTTCTGTGCAAGGAAATCTTTATCTAAGGTGTAGAGGTAATGCTCATAGATATGTGTACATAGCCATGCACCGCCCATAGGCCATATAGTTGCAGGCATCCATAAATCTTGAGGAGCGGTATCGCCCCAAATATCCGTGTTGTGATGGCACACGAAACCTTTACAACCATACATAGTTTTAGCGGTCTCTCTACCGTTGATACGTACCTTTTCTATATGGTCGAACAGTGGCGTGTGACATTCGGATAGGTTACAACTTTCAGCACACCAGTAGTTCATTTCCGTGTTGATGTTCACAGTAAACCTACATCCCCATGCAGGCCACATATCCTTATTCCAGATACCTTGCAAGTTCATAGGAAGTGTACCCTCACGACTTGCGGAAATCATCAAGTAGCGACCGTAGTTGAAATACAATGCATATAGAGTGCTATCCTTAGTTTCGGATTCTCCATCCCTTAGACGTTCTAGACGCTCATCCGTTGGAAGTTCACTACAACCCTCGCTATCGTCTTGAAGTTCCAAACTTGCTCTATTGTAGAACTCTTGATAGTCCGAAACGTGACGATATAGTAACTCATCATAGAGGCTACTCTTTGCGAACTCACAGTCTAACAGTGCGGATTGCACATAATCTTCGGTGCGGTAGCTGGTCTGTGCTGATATCAAATATGTAACCTCATCCGCATTTTGAATGCACAGCTTTTCACCCTCCATATGGATTTCACCACCCGTTTGGTTGACCGTTATGGCACTCGCAAAAGATATGCCATCACTGCCACCAGTAGCTCCAGTGTATAGGATAGTTTCGTCATCGTATGGGTAGTTTTGGTCGTAGTAGTCGTCTCTGCCGTCTATACGGATACTACTACTCACTGAATTAGGCTTATCGCCCTCTATATGGATTACCATCACACTGTCAGGCTCAGATACGAACACGGTCATCAAGTAGTTGACTTCGTTGGCGGTGTACTCCGTGACTGCCATGGCGTTGGCTAAATCCAAAGAGCGTTTGTAGTTGCTATACTTCTTGACGTTGTCGTTCGTGATGTACAAATCACCTAAAGGCATATAGTGCCTTGAATTTTGTGGTACACCTTGCATATACTTAAATGCCAATGCCTCAGCCTCTTCGATTTTTTCATTAAAGAGCAGATTCCTAATCTCTTCGAGATGTTCCAAACTACTTGGATTGTTCCTATCTCTCTTACCTCCTGACCACACGCTATCTTCGTTTAAGTGGATGGTCTCATGCTTAGGATTTCCATAAACCATTCCCCCGATTCTGCCATTTCCTACTGGTAAAGCTTCATCAAAGTTTTCTGCCGGTCTTTTGTACCATAATATACTGTTACTCAAAATATATCACCTCAAATAAAAGTTCAAACTTTCACGAATTTTCTAATGTGAATATTATAACATATTTCTAATATTTTTACAACATAATTTGTGCATTTTTAATAATTTTATGGGAATGACGTATCTGTAAGGTTTGAAAATCTTTTGTAGGGAACGGGCTGTGACCGTTCCTTAGAATCACACGCAGTGTGATTAAATATATCAAATTAGCGTTATAAATAAAAAACGGAACGCCAAAAC
>CAZWRW010000183.1:0-3737 GCA_964636465.1 uncultured Ruminococcus sp.
TTAAAAACTGTAAAAATCTAGAGGTGGAAGTTCCTAAGACGGTTAAAACCATCGGTGTGGACGCTTTTACAGGATGCAAAAAGGTTACATACTTGGATTAGAATCAAGACTAATTGAAATTAAACAAACCTCTAGGGAGATTTCCTTAGAGGTTTTAGTTTTACATATAAGGAACGTGGTGCGACCGTTCCTGAATCTGGTGAATTGGCGTTAAGTTAAAAATCAGATGCTTAACTTACAATTAACATACCTATGCTTTTAGAATTAACATAGTCCATGATATACTGTACTTGTTCGCAAAACAAAAATTAATTTTGAAAGGAAAATAGAGCTATGAAAACTTTTGAAATCTCGAAGTTTGCACTTGCAGTCGTTTTGGTGGCAGGATTGATGACTGGATGTAGTTCATCTGCGGGTAAGACTCAGCAGAGCGTTTCAACTGACGGTTCCACCTCTATGGAAAAGGTAATAGGCTATCTCAGCGAGGCATATATGGAGGAAAACTCTAACGTTAAGGTAACCTATAATCCTACTGGTTCAAGTTCGGGCATTCAGGCAGTTCAGGATGGACGTTGTGACATCGGACTTTCAAGCAGGAATCTAAAAGATGAAGAAAAGGAGACGCTCCAAGAGACAGTGGTCGCCATTGATGGAATTGCTGTAATCGTGAATCCCGACAATTCTGTTACAGATTTGACCGTTGAACAGATTGCTCAAATCTACACAGGTGAAATCATAAACTGGAGTGAGCTTGGTGGTGAAGATAAGCCTATCGTGTGCATAGGTAGGGAGGCATCATCAGGAACCCGTGACGGCTTTGAAACTATCATAGGCACGGCGGATTCCTGTAAATATTCTCAGGAGCTTACATCTACAGGTGATGTGGTTCAAACGGTTTCTTCCAATCCCAATGCTATTGGATATGCCTCACTTGAATCTGTAAGTGATAAGGTTAAGACTATCAGCGTTGAGGGCGTTATGCCATCAAATGAAACCATCCTTGACGGAAGTTATAAGATTCAACGTAATTTCGTGCTTGTAACCCCAAAAGACAAAGAGCTTACAGACGTCGCAAAGGACTTTTTCGACTTTGCTATGAGCAGTTCAGCAGATGAATTTATAATAAAGGCAGGTGCAGTTCCAGTTGTCAAGTAGTGTATTAAATCTGTCGCAGACGGAAAGATTAAATAAGGTGAGTAGACTTAAAAAGACATCTGATTTTCTTGAAAAGTTTATGAATACTATCTTTATCCTTTGTGGATTTATCGCCGTGGCGTTCGTATTAATAATAACCGTGTTTCTAGTGATTTCAGGAGTTCCTGCAATTAAAGAGATTGGACTTGTAGATTTTCTCTTCGGTACAGAGTGGAAGTCTACCGCAGTACAACCATCCTATGGAATACTCCCATTTATTTTGACCTCAGTTTACGGAACTTTTGGAGCAATCTTAATAGGTGTACCAATCGGACTTATGTGTGCCGTGTTTCTTGCAAAGATGTCGAATGGAAAAATATCATCAGTGGTACGAAGTGCAATAGAACTTATGTCAGGAATCCCCTCAGTAGTTTACGGTCTTGTGGGAATGATAATCATAGTTCCAGCTGTACGTGAAACTTTTAACCTCCCCGATGGTGCAAACCTTTTCTCGGCAATAATAGTACTTGCAATCATGATTCTACCGTCTGTTATATCAGTATCGGAAACGGCAATTAGAGCTGTACCTAAAGAGTATGAAGAAGCATCACTTGCATTAGGAGCAACCAAAACCGAAACCGTGTTTAAAGTCGTTCTACCATCTGCAAAAAGTGGAATACTCACTTCAGTTGTGTTGGGAATCGGAAGAGCAATCGGTGAGGCTATGGCGGTCATGATGGTCTCAGGAAATGTGGCAAATATGCCCGAACTTTTCAAGAGTGTACGTTTTCTCACAACGGCGGTTGCAAGTGAAATGTCTTACTCATCAGGATTGCAAAGACAGGCACTCTTCTCCGTTGCATTGATACTTTTCATGTTCATTATGTTAATAAATATTGTGCTGAATTTATTAGTGAGAGGTAAGAAAAAATGAAAGATACTATCTCAAAAAGTAGAAAAATCAAGTGTGCCGTGATGAACATCCTAATGTATACGGCGGTAGGAATCATCTGTATTATGTTGATAGGCTTAATCGGATGTATACTCTATAGAGGTCTGCCAAACATCTCATGGGAACTGATTTCAAGCAAACCTAGCCTTTTAAATGAGACTGTCGGAATCCTCCCAAACATTTTAAATACCCTGTATATCATATTTATGACACTGATTTTTGTCCTTCCGTTGGGAGTCGGTTCTGCGATATATCTTAACGAATACGCCAAAAATAAACGTGTTGTACATCTAATTGAACTCGCTACAGAAACCCTTGCAGGTATTCCCTCAATCATCTACGGACTTGTGGGAATGCTTATATTCGTACAGTTTTGCTCACTCGGAACAAGCCTTATTGCAGGAGCGTTGACACTCGTAATTATGACACTTCCGACTATTATAAGAACTACTCAGGAAAGCCTTAAAACCGTCCCTGACAGCTACCGTGAGGGTTCACTCGCAATGGGTGCAGGAAGATGGTATATGATACGTACAGTAGTTCTCCCATCGGCTGTGGATGGTATCGTAACAGGGTGTATCCTTGCGGTTGGACGAATCGTAGGCGAAAGTGCAGCGTTACTATTCACGGCTGGAATGGCAAACGAAATCCTCGGATTGTCGGAGGCTTTTATGTCAGGAAAATCAGGTTCAACCTTGACCGTTTCACTGTATATGTACGCCAAAGAACGTGGCGATTTTGACACAGCATTCGCAATTGCTACAATTCTACTGATACTCACCCTTGTGATAAACCTATCAGCTAAGTGGACTACAAAACATCTAAAAAAAAGAAAGGAAACTGATATATGAAAGATATTATAAAAACAGAGAATATGAATCTGTGGTATGGTTCAAACCATGCTCTAAAAAATATAAATATCGGACTTCCCGAAAAACAGATTACAGCTTTAATTGGGTCATCCGGATGTGGAAAGTCTACTTTTCTAAAGTCACTAAACCGCATGAACGACCTCGTTGAAAGTTGCAGAATCGAGGGAAACATCACACTTGACGGCGTGGACATCTACAACGATATAGACGTAAATATTCTACGTAAACGTGTGGGGATGGTGTTTCAAAAGCCAAACCCATTCCCCATGAGTATCTACGATAATGTTGCATATGGGGCTCGTATTCATGGTATAAAATCCAAAGTAAAGCTTGATGAAATCGTGGAGAAGTCTCTGCGACAGTCAGCAATCTGGGATGAGTGCAAGGACAGGTTAAAAAAGAGTGCTTTAAGCATGAGTGGTGGTCAACAACAACGTCTATGTATCGCAAGAGCCTTGGCGGTAGAGCCTGAAATCCTACTCATGGATGAGCCAACCTCCGCACTTGACCCGATTTCTACATCTAAAATTGAAGACTTAGCTTTGGAACTTCGTGAAAAATACACCATCATCATGGTAACCCACAATATGCAACAAGCCATGAGAATCGCCGACAAGACAGCGTTTTTCCTACTGGGTGAAGTCGTGGAATTTAACGATACAAAAAAGATGTTTTCAAATCCTACAGATAGACGCACTGAGGACTACATCACAGGGAGGTTCGGATAATAAACCATTTTGACAGTTGAATCTTTAACCCAAATGGAGTATAATAGTTAA
>CAZWRW010000184.1:0-3723 GCA_964636465.1 uncultured Ruminococcus sp.
AGGAACGGTCACAGCCCGTTCCCTACATGGGATTTTCAAACTTTTAGAATTTCCTATAACACAAAAATTTACACAACTATTGACATTAACTCCTATGTGTGATATTATAAGACTAAGAGCAAGTTTAAATATTAAGACTTGCAAATTCAATTCAAAGGGAGTAATAAGTATGGGAATCATAAAGGCAGCATTAGGTGCGGTCAGTGGCGGACTAGCTGACCAATGGCTAGAAGTCATCGAACCAGCGTCAATGGATACTAACACTATAATGTGTAAAGGTGTTCAGGTATCCAACAAGAGAAGTTCCAACACAAAAGGAACTTCAAACATCATCTCGAACGGCTCAACGATACACGTAGGCACTAATCAAATGATGCTTCTCGTGGACGGTGGCAAAGTAGTAGACTACTCCGCTGAAGAGGGTTACTATACTGTGAACTTATCGTCTTCACCATCCATGTTCAATGGTGAGCTTAAATCCGCAGTTAAGGATACTTTCTCAAGGATTAAGTACGGTGGACAGCCATCACAATCGCAACAGGTATACTACATAAACTTACAAGAGTTGACTGGTATCAAGTTTGGAACTAAGTCACCATTAAACTATTGGGATGAGTTCTACCAATCTGAACTTTTCCTAAGATGTTTTGGTACATACTCCATCAAGGTAGTAGACCCTCTAAAGTTTTTCTCAGAGGTCGCACCTAAGAACAAGGATGTAGTTCTAGTATCGGATATAAATACACAGTTCCTAGATGAGTTCATGTGTGCATTGCAATCAGCCATGGCACAGATGTCCGTGGATGGTATAAGGATTTCCGCAGTAGCATCCAAGGGTAGGGAGCTTTCAAAGTATATGGCACAGGCTCTTGATGAGGATTGGAACAACCTAAGAGGTATTGAAGTAGTATCTGTAGGTATAGGCTCTATCAACTACGACGACGAGAGCAAGAAACTTATCAACATGAGAAATCAAGGTGCTATGATGAGCAATCCAAACGTTAGTGCGGGTTATATGAACAGTTCCATTGCACAGGGAATACAATCCGCAGGTGCTAACACTAGCGGAGCTGTCAACGGATTCATGGGCATGAACATGGCTATGAACACTTCAGGAGCTTTCGTACAGAATATGCCACAGGCACAAGCTCAACCACAACAACAACCACAGCAATCAGCACCACAACAGAGTGCAAACTCTTGGACTTGTAAATGCGGAGCTACTAACACAGGTAAGTTCTGTATGGAGTGTGGTTCTCCAAAACCTGCACCAGCCAACGAATGGATATGTTCATGTGGTGCTAAGAATACCGGCAAGTTCTGTATGGAGTGTGGCTCTAAAAAGCCTGAAGACTCTGGCGAATGGACTTGCTCATGCGGTGCTAAGAATACCGGTAAGTTCTGCATGGAATGCGGTGCTAAAAGAGGTTAAAATTTAATTATATACCAATTCGACGGATTACAAAAAATACATATCTGTGAGGTTTGAAAATCTCATGTAGGGAACGGGCTGTGACCGTTCCTTAGAATCAAGCGGAGCTTGATTGATTTTTATTAAATCCATCGAATTGGAGTTAAACTTGTATTGTACGGAACGTCAAACACGGCGTTCCGCAATGTTTTGAAATATTAATCATAGGAGGTATATCTTGTCAAATACAGTACAATATAGGTGTCCCAACTGTGGCGGAGACATAGCATTTTCGCCATCAAAACAGGGATACGAGTGTGAATACTGTCAATCATTTTTCACACAACAACAGATTGAAGAGGCTTATGCAGATATCGAAAATCAAGACCTTTCACAGGCTGAACAGGAAGATTCTGCAGAGAGTGCTGACGGTGCAAATTTATACATATGTAACTCATGTGGTGCTGAAATCGTGGCAGATGCACAGACTACTGCGACATTCTGTTGTTACTGTCACAACCCAGTAACTTTAAAGGGTAGGCTATCAGGAGAGTTCAAACCTAACAGAGTTATGCCATTTAACATAGACAAATCCAAAGCTGAAAAGATTTTCAAAGATTGGTGTGGTAGCAAGTGGTTCACCCCATCGGATTTCAATTCAAACAAAACCTTGGAAAAGATGACTGGTCTATACGTGCCTTACTGGTTGGCAGATTGCAAAACTGATGCTCACATAGAGGGTACAGGTAAAAAAATCGCAACATGGCATGATAGTAAGTTCGAGTACACCAAAACCGATGAGTATCGTTTCGTAAGAGATGCCAAGATAGACTTCAATGGTATACCTATCGATGGCGAAAAGAGAATAGACGACAAACTCATGGAAGCTATAGAGCCATTTGACTATTCTAAATTGAAACCGTTTTCTATGTCATACTTGACCGGTTTCTATGCCGATAAGTACGACCTTACCAAAGCCGAGGCTATGCCAAGTGTCAAGAAACGTGCTTTAGATAGTACTCTACAAATCGTCAAAGAAGATACTCAATATGATGTGCTAAATCCAAAGGTACAGAACTTGAACGTCCTCAAAACGGATTGGGAATATACTCTAATGCCTGTGTGGTTTTTGAACTATAAGTATCAAGATAAGTTTTATACTTTTGTAGTGAACGGTCAATCAGGAAAAGTTGCGGGAATCCTGCCATTGAGTAAGGGCAAACTGTTCGGATTTGGTGTAGGATTGACCGTAGTCCTCACGATAATACTTTCAATAATAGGAGGTTTCTTAATATGAGTTTAAAGTTTAGAAACGTCCTAACGGCGTTGATTACTACACTATGTACTATGTGTGTGTTGTGTGGTATCAGTATGAGTGTATCGGCTACGAGTTACCAAGGTATCCTATGTGACGATGCAGGTGTATTACATCAAGATGAATCTTCGGAAGTTATCGAACAACTTCAACAGACCGCCGAGAGGTTGGAAATCAATGTAGCGGTGGTAATCAGTGACCAAGCCGACAGCTACACCGCTAGAAACTATGCCGATACCTATCAAGAGTCACTCTTCGGTGTAAATTCCGATTCTATACTATACCTAATCAACACCAATGATGGTTACGATTATATCACCACAAGTGGTGTCGCAATAGATGATTATAGTGATAGTACTATCAACTACATTTTACAATCCACAAGTGGTGAGTATCTTACCGATTCCAACATGATGAACTACTATATGGCTATCTGTACGTTTTGTGAGCTAGTCTATGAAGAGCGTGGCTCTTCTGATACTGGATTCATTACAATTATATGTTTTTTCATATCCGCAGTGATAAGCTTATTAGTATGTGGTGGAATCGCTGGTTCGTATAAGACTCACGCCTCGACTTCTGCAAAGGTTTACGCTCAAACCAATGAGGGCAAGATTGAATTTACCCGTCGTGAAGATGCTTTCGTAAGAACCTTTACATCTAAAAGGGAAATTTCTCACGGTGGTGGAAGTTCTACGCATACATCCAGTGGGGGCGGAACTCACGGTGGCGGTGGATTCCACAGGTAATGTAATGATATGATATCATAAAAATACGGAACGTTGTCTACTTACAGCGTTCCGTTTTTGATTTTGGTAAATATTCAAATAATCAAATAATATTTTGTATCTGTGAGATTTGAAAATCCCATGCTATTTTAAAAAATCAATCAAGCTCCGCTTGATTCTAAGGAACGGTCACAGCCCGTTCCCTACATTTGATTTTTTTGAAGTTATTGACTATTCTTCTTCAGTCTTTACAACGTCTATGCCGAGAA
>CAZWRW010000185.1:0-3705 GCA_964636465.1 uncultured Ruminococcus sp.
TATCGGAATCTTGACAGCTTTAGTTAAGACTAAGTTAGCACCATCCATGAGTGAGGCTAGACGTTTAGTCACTCAAAATGGCATTTCCGTGGATGATGTAAAGGTCAATGACCCTAAAGCACAGCTAACTATCGGTGATGGTATCGTAATTAAGAAAGGTAAAAAAGTCTACCATAGAGTAGTCGTTAAGTAGTTTGAAAATCTATGTAAGGAACGGGCTTTGACCGTTCCGCAATTTTGCAACGAAGAATTGGATTTTTTAAACGTACGTTAATTAATATCATTGACTTTTAGTCAATCATGTGTTACAATAATATTAACAAAAAAACCGTAGAAAGTAGGTAAAAAATTATGAAGTATTATATCGGTATAGATTTAGGTGGCACTAACATCGTAGCAGGTGTTGTGGATGAGAACTATAACATAGTCGCTAAGGCTACTACCAAGACTAACCGTCCAAGACCAGCCAAGGAGATTGCTGACGATATGGCAAAGGTTTCACTAGAAGCCATTGCCGAGGCTAACCTAACTGTTGACGATATCGAATGGGTAGGTATAGGCACACCAGGTATCGCAAATAGCAAGGATGGAATCATTGAGTACTCAAACAACCTAGAGTTCAAAGATGTACCAATCGTAGAGTACATACAGGAACACATCAAGAAACCAGTGTACGTCGAGAACGATGCCAACGCTGCTGCATATGGTGAATACGTAGCTGGTGCGGGTAAGGGTCATAATAGTTTGGTATGTATCACGTTAGGAACAGGCGTAGGCGGTGGCGTAGTCATCGATGGTAAGATTCTAACAGGATTCAACTTTGCGGGTGCAGAGTTGGGACACATGGTCATCGAAGTGGATGGCGTACAGTGTTCTTGTGGACGTAAAGGCTGTTTTGAGGCATACTCTTCCGCTACTGGACTAATCCGCATGACCAAGGAGGCTATGGATGCTGACAAGGATAGTGCTATGTGGAATCTTTTCCGTGAGAGGGGAGACGATAAGGTTTCCGCTAGAATCTCTTACGATGCTATGCGTTTAGGCGACAAGTCCGCTACAGAAGTAGTTGACAAGTTCCATAAGTATCTAGCTACTGGCTTGACTAACGTTATCAACATATTCCAACCTGAAGTACTATGTATCGGTGGTGGTGTATGTAACGAGGGTGATGCTCTATTGAATCCAGTCAAGGAGATTATCGCCAAGGAGGTCTACACCAAGAACTCAGCTAAGAACACAGAAATCGTTAGAGCTACTTTAGGCAATGATGCTGGAATTATCGGTGCTGCGTTCTTAGGACGTGCAAACGGCTAAACAGATAACAATTAATAATTAACGTGAGTTCGATATAATTTCATGTGAAATTCTGTAGGGAACGTCGTCCACGACGTTCCGTAGTATATTATCGAATTGGCGTTAATTATGTCTATGTTTTATTCAAACTCAATAGATAGTTTTGGGGGTGTTTAAGTTGTCGATTACTGTAAACATATACTACACTGGCGAAAATGGAAATGCAAAGAAGTTTGCACAAGAGATGGTTTCCAGTGGGGTAGTGGATGCTATTCGTTCCGAAACTGGAAACATAAAGTATGAGTATTATTTTCCAATGGAGGACACCGAAACGGTACTCTTAATTGATAGTTGGGAAGACCAACACTCTATAGACTTACATCATGGGTCACCTATGATGGGCAAAATTATAGAGCTTAGGGATAAGTATGGTCTATCTATGAGGGTTGAGAGGTACGTAACTGATAGCGGTGGCATTCCCGAAACTGACAAAAAGTTTATAAGATAGTTAGATATAACGCCATTTCGATAATACGATTTAACTTTGTCAAATTGCGGAATGTCGTGGATGGTGTTCCGAAAAGTTTGAGTTGTTATATAAAAAAGTTTGAAAGGATATGTTTAAAATGGTTAGTGATAACTTAAAAAATGGTACTAACAATGCACCACATAGGGCATTGTATCACGCATTGGGCATGACTAATGAGGAGATTAATCGTCCAATAGTAGGTATAGTAAGTTCCTACAACGAGATAGTACCTGGACATATGAATATAGATAAAATCGTGGAGGCTGTAAAGCTAGGCGTTGCCATGGCAGGAGGAACTCCAAGAGTATTCCCAGCCATCGCCGTATGTGATGGTATCGCTATGGGACATAAGGGCATGAAGTATTCTCTAGTCACAAGAGACCTAATCGCTGACAGCACCGAGGCTATGACTTTGGCTCACGGTTTTGATGCTTTGGTTATGATTCCAAACTGTGACAAGAACGTTCCAGGTTTGTTGATGGCAGCCGCAAGGTTGAACATTCCAACAATATTTGTGAGCGGTGGTCCAATGTTGGCGGGTCATCTAGATGGCGAAAAGATTAGTTTCTCTAGCATTTCGGAGGCTGTAGGACAGTACAATTCAGGTAAGATTACTCTTGAAAAACTTGAAGAGTTCGAGCGTAAGACTTGTCCAACTTGTGGTTCATGTTCAGGAATGTACACAGCGAACTCCATGAACTGCTTAACAGAAGCTTTAGGTATGGGTCTAAAGGGTAACGGAACTATTCCTGCTGTATACTCCGAAAGAATAGAACTCGCTAAACACGCTGGTATGCAAGTTATGGAACTCGTTAGAAAAGATATCCGTCCAAGAGATATCATGACTGAAAAGGCTTTTATGAACGCTCTAACCGTGGATATGGCTTTAGGATGTTCAACTAACAGTATGTTACATCTACCTGCTATCGCACATGAGTGTGGCATAGATATCAACCTTGACATTGCTAACGATATCAGTGCTAAGACTCCAAACCTATGTCATCTAGCACCTGCTGGTAGAACTTACATCGAAGAGCTTAACGAGGCTGGTGGCGTTTACGCCGTTATGAACGAACTCTCTAAGAAAAACCTACTCAACCTTGATGTGCTAACTTGCACTGGAAAGACTGTCGGTGAAAATATCGAGGGTTGTGTAAATACCAACACCAACGTAATTAGACCTGTTGAAAATCCTTACAGTGAGACAGGCGGTATCGCAGTATTGAAGGGCAACCTCGCTCCTGATAGGTGCGTAGTTAAGCGTTCTGCGGTAGTCCCTGAGATGTTAGTGTTCAAGGGTACTGCTAAGGTCTACGACTGCGAAGAAGATGCTCAAAAGGCTATCAATGGCGGTGAGATTAAGTCTGGTAACGTGGTAGTTATCCGTTATGAGGGTCCAAAGGGTGGCCCTGGTATGCGTGAGATGTTAAATCCAACTTCAGCTATCATGGGCATGGGATTAGGTAGCTCTGTGGCTCTAATCACTGATGGACGTTTCAGTGGTGCTACTCGTGGAGCTTGTATCGGACACGTATCCCCTGAGGCTGCTAGTGGTGGCGTTATCGGTATCGTACAGGATGGCGACGTTATCAGCATAGACATTCCAAACAACACCATCACTTTGGAAGTCCCTCAAGAAGAGATTGACGAGCGTATGAAGAACTTCGTTCCTAAGACTAAGGAGCTAAGCGGATATCTAAAGAGATACTCTCAATTAGTTTCTAGCGGTTCTACCGGTGCGATTGTGAACAATTAAGAATAGATATTTAATAAATAGTTAATCCCCATAGGCTTTAAACCTATGGGGAACTTTTTTCAACATACTATATAATGGGGATTAATATAGCGTTATTTTTTGATTTGACTTCGTCAAATTTAGGAAC
>CAZWRW010000186.1:0-1409 GCA_964636465.1 uncultured Ruminococcus sp.
GAGAAGTAAACTAGTTCAGTTTGAGCAGGTTCGCACTTTTCAACGTTGGTGAGTGTCAACACTGGCATAGGTTGGTCTGGACTCTCAGGAAGTGAATGTAGATTCATAACTCCAGTGATTTTTAACCAGTCCCAATCTTTAAACCTTGGAATCTTGACATTGTCACCAAGACAGAGTAATTTTAAAAACTGTACGTCGTCGGCACAGCAAGTCATGGCTTTTCTACCACTGGCTATTGCTGACTTTGGAAAGCCTTTAGGTTGCACACACTGTCCCTTAAATGTGATAGTCTTATCTTCATAACGTTGAGGGTTGTCCATCAAGTCGATGTAGAATAGACCATAGTCTATATCATCTAAGGCTATGGTGTCTTGATTGTAGTCGAAAGGTAGTTCGCCCTCGAACTGCTCGATGTTGTTATTCATATCTTGGAAGAATACACTAGCTTGAGGGTTCGTAGCCTTGATACTTGCTCTAAACTTCTGTTTTGAAGTGTTATCGTCGCAACGGTTGAATACTACTATGCTTGAATATTGGTATTGTTGTAACATCATCTTACCCATGTTTTTTGAATACATATCAAAGGTTGATGCGTCTATGTTAGTAATGATGTCGGCAATTTGCCAGTTTTCAGGATAGTCAAAAGAGAACATATCTTCTACGCTCTGCATACTACCTTTTTCAATAATCACGTTGTTTGGGTGGTATTTACTGTCGATGTCTTTTAAGAACTGCTCGTTAAACTTAGAAGTATCGTCTAACTTTATTAAGCTTATATTTGACTTGTTCAACTCCCATTCGTTAAACTCTTCAACGCCCTCTTCGCACTGGATGATTACTGTTTTAGAGCCGTCGTGGAAAATGTCTTCTCTAAGCCATTCGTTCTTGATAAAGTGTGTCTTACCGCCTTCAAGAAAGCCAGTAAAAACGAAAACTACTACGTATTCTTCGTTCACGATAAAAATCCTCCTTCGGGTATTATATTATATGTTAAATAGTTGCTTCAATCCATCCTCATTTAGTTTAGAACCGATTACACATAGTTTGCCAGTGTAGTCGGCTTTACCTGTACGGATTTCATACTCTTGTGGAACTAGGTCAAAGTAGAACCATTCGTCGCTGTCTGTGCTTGGTACTATGCCTTTGGAACGTAATACTACTCCATACTCTTCGGAGTTTGCCAACTTTTCAAGGATGTTTGTAAGCTCGTCCTTAGAGAACTTCTTAGGAGTTTCTACACCCCAACTAGTAAAGGTGTCGTCTGCGTGGTGGTGGTGATGATGTTCGTGGTCATGGTCGTGACAACCGCAAGTACAGTTTTCATCGTGTTCATGATGGTGATGTTCATGTTCCTCGTGGTCGTGGTCATGATGACACTCTTCACCGTCTTCATGATGGTGATGTTCATG
>CAZWRW010000186.1:1509-3659 GCA_964636465.1 uncultured Ruminococcus sp.
TGGTCATGATGACACTCTTCACCGTCTTCATGATGGTGATGTTCATGTTCCTCGTGGTCATGGTCATGATGACACTCTTCACCGTGTTCATGGTGGTGATGATGTTCATGTTCTTCCTGTTCACGCTCGATGTCTGCGATGAGTTCGTCAGCCAACTTAGACTTACCCTCTATAGCATCCATTATTACTGAACCGTCTAGGGTATCCCAAGGGGTCGTGATGATGGTAGCCTTATCGTTGATAGTCTTGATAGCGTCTACACAGTCTAACAACTTCTTTTCAGGGATGTTCTGTGTTCTGCTAAGCACGATAGCATCTGCATATTCGATTTGGTTGTTGTAGAACTCACCAAAAGCTTTCATGAACATTTGATACTTACTAGCATCTGCTACTGTTATGAATCCGCTAAACTCGATGTTGTGAACCTCGGAGGTTTTCTGTACCGCTGAGATAACGTCGGATAGCTTACCTACACCACTTGGCTCGATGATAACCCTATCTGGAGAAAACTTCTCAAGCACTTCGCCAAGGGACTTAGTGAAGTCACCTGCAAGGGTGCAACATATACATCCTGAGTTCATTTCGGTAATTTGGATACCCGCATCCTTTAGGAAACCTCCATCGATACCTACCTCACCAAATTCGTTCTCTATTAGAACTACCTTTTCATCCTTAAAACAGTCAGTTAGAAGTTTCTTGATAAGTGTAGTTTTACCTGCACCTAGAAATCCTGAGAATATACTAACTTTAACCATGACTAAAATCTCCTTTACTCTATATTTGTCATTAGTAGGAATGCTTGAAAAACATTCCTACTAAGTATATTATAACACTTTTAGAAAAAAAGTCAACATATGATACTTTTTTAGATTTCAAAGTTTTTTTGTTTTTACTTACAAAAATTCGGAACGATATGGGAATCGTTCCGCTACATATTACAGATTAGAAATCTCTTTCAAAATGGTTTGCACTAGATTTTCCGCAACTTCGGCTTTGCTCATTAGTGGGAGTTCTAACTCTTTATCCTTAGTGATTATGGTAACTATGTTAGTATCCACACCGAACCCCGCACCGCTCTGTTTGAGATTGTTTGCTACTATCATATCTATATGTTTCTTGTTCAGCTTTGCTCTAGAGTTTTCTACTAGATTTTGAGTCTCCATTGAAAATCCACAGATGTATTGGTCTTTAGTGCGATGTTCCCCTAAGTACGCTAAAATGTCTTTTGTACGTTTGAGCGGTATACTCATGTCACTATCGGATTTTTTAACCTTTTGGTCTGAAACGTTCACGGGAGTGTAATCGCTAACCGCCGCAGACTTTATGATGATATCATACTGATGGAAATCCTCAGTTACTGCTTGGAACATCTCTTCCGCTGAAGTGACTTTTACTAATTTCACAAACGGTGGGGGAGTCGCTGTAGCATATCCACTTACGAGCGTGACATCTGCACCGTGGAGCATACAACTTTCAGCGATAGCGTAACCCATCTTGCCTGTGGAATGGTTCGAGATGTATCTAACTGGGTCTATAGCCTCCTGAGTAGCTCCTGCCGTGATTAAAACTTTCTTGCCCTGTAGGTCTTTTTCACATTCGATGGTTCGTCTAATATGGTTAAAAAGTACCGTCTCCGATGGCATCTTACCTTTGCCAGTAGCTCCACAAGCGAGGTAACCGCTGTCTGCTTCGATTACTTCATAACCGTAATGCTGTAGTTTCTTTATGTTATCCTGTACGATAGGATTTTCATACATGGCGGTATTCATAGCAGGTGCGAACATCACTGGAGATTTACACGCCATGATGGTCGTAGTTAGCATATCATCAGCGATACCGTTGGCAACCTTGCCTATTACGTTGGCACTCGCTGGAGCGATTAACATACAGTCACACTTTTGGGCAAGTGATACGTGTGCTACATGAAACTGAAAATTTCTATCAAAAGTATCGACTAAACACTTAGTATTGCAGAGTGTTTCAAAAGTTATCGGGTTTATAAAGTTTGTGGCATTCTGTGTCATGATGACGTGAACTTCACAACCCTGTTTTACTAACATACTAGCCAAGTTAGCAATCTTGTAACTTGCGATACTGCCAGTTACACCTAACACTATTACTTTCCCTTTTAACATTTTTAATCTTAATCT
>CAZWRW010000187.1:0-1697 GCA_964636465.1 uncultured Ruminococcus sp.
TTAACTTAACCTATACATTTAGATAGTCTAGCTCTAACGGCGGTTTCGCCCATGGCTTGTGAAATCTCGTAGATGTCAGGGGAGTTGGTTCTGCCTGTGAGTGCTACTCTAATTACGTTAGATACGTCTACTATGCTACCTTTATAAAGTTCAGGATTCTTCTTGTACTTCTTAGGTTGAAGTGCATAGTTAAGCTCATCAGCGATGGCACGTACCTTGTTGAACCATTCCTCTTGAGTATCATTGAAATCAAGGGTTTCTAGGTACTTGGTTAGGATGGTGTTCTTGTCATCGCCTTGGGCATTTGCTGGGAAATCGTCTTCTTGTTGGAAAGTAGCATCAAAGTAGAATGATAGGAACTTACTAGCCTGTTTCCAGTTTTCGATATCTTTTCTAGGTTTGTTGCCACTCCTACCGATATCTATAACTTTTTTAGAGTAGTCAGCATTGGCAGTAAAAGCCTTATGGAAAGTCTCATCGTAAGTTTTAGACCATTCTGCAATGCCATCGTAGATGTATTCAGCGGATAACCTTGAAATTACCTCTTTACTAACGTCGTTGAACTTAGGAATATCCAACAATGCACCAGAGTTGCTCATCTTTTCAAGTGAGAATGGGAACTCTAAGTAAGATTTGTCTGTGTTAGTAGTGAACCACTCTTCAAAGTTGGAGTTTAGTACGGTTAGTAGATATACCCAAACTGCCTCAGGTATGTAACCCTCGGATACGTAGTAGGCTAAAGCAAGTTCAGGGTCTTTACGCTTGGATAACTTTCTCTTCTTGTTAGTTTCCTCGTCAATCTTCATGAGCTGTGGTGTGTGACAGTATAGAGGTCTTTCCCAACCCAAAGTATCAAAGAGTTGTACGTGTATAGGTAGAGTAGCTAACCATTCTTCACCACGGATTACGTGTGTAGTCTTCATGAGGTGGTCATCTACTACGTGTGCGAAGTGGTAAGTAGGTATACCATCGGACTTTAACAACACGAAATCTTGATAGTTTTCTTGTACCTTTAACTCTCCACGAATACCATCCTTTACGGTTACGTAGTTGTTGATATCTCCAACAGACCTGAAACGCAAAACGTAAGGTTCACCCTTGGATAACTTCTCCTCTATGTCCTCGATAGGACGGTCACGCCAAATAGCATACTTGCCATAGTATCCGAAGTTTTCCTTTAAGGATTCTTGAGTTTCGTGCATCTTAGCGAGTTCGTCTTCAGTACAGAAACATGGATAAGCATAACCCATCTCTACCAACTGCTTTGCAAACGTTTGATAGATTTCTTTTCTGTTGCTCTGCTTGTAAGGTGCATATATGCCCTTGTCGCCGTCTAGAGTGACACCCTCATCGAAATGTACCCCGAAGTACTCCATAGACTTGATAATCGTCTCGATAGCTCCCTCGACTTCTCTCTTACTATCTGTATCTTCAATTCTTAGGAAGATTACACCTCCACTTTGATGTGCTAACCTCTCACCAATGATTGCGTTGTATAGGTTTCCGAGGTGTACAAAACCTGTTGGACTTGGACCAATACGAGTTACACAAGCTCCTTGTGGTACGTTTCTCTGAGGGTATAGGTCTTCATAGTGTTGTGGAGTCTTATCTATGTTAGGGAATAACAACTCCGAAAGTTTTTTATAATCCATTTTAGAAAATCCTTTCCATATCCATATATTATATTAACGCTAATT
>CAZWRW010000187.1:1797-3647 GCA_964636465.1 uncultured Ruminococcus sp.
TTTATCGAACTGGCGTTAAGTTTACTACATACTATTATATCTTTTGAGGTTAGAAAAGTCAAGAATGTGTACAAAAAACGACTGGAATTATATCGAATTTGGGTTAAAGATAAACTTTTTGGGTATACCTATGGACACGCTCAGGGAAATGTATTGATTTCAAAAAATTTAGAGTATATAATTAGTATTAGATAGTAAAACATCGAAAGGAATGTTGAAATTTATGAGTTTTGAAGAGATAATAGTATCTTACAAGGAAAGCTGTGAGGCGGTGAAGTGTCGTATCGGACAGCTTACCGAGATGCTTAATCAATCTAATGATTCTAAAGTCATGGCAGACTTAAAGTTGAGGAAGAATACATTATCTTCGCAACTGTGCCATATGTACGAAATAGTCAAGATTTTGGAAGACTATCAAAAGCGAGTTGATGAAATTGGGAAGAAAACGTATTAATGCTGACAGTTATCTTTTTGAAGAGGAAATCTATAAGATGTATCTACAGGGTGAACTCACTAACTATAAGCCTAAAGATATCATGTTAAAGGTTTTACAGCAGGAACTCACAGAGATACAGTTATCCTTAGTGGAAATGTACTATTTCCAACACATGAACATGGTGCAAATAGCAGAAGTCTTGGGCAAAGATACCTCTACTATTTCGAGAACTCTCAAACGTGCTAGACAGAGAATCAAACGGTTTATGAAATACTTTGTGTGATGTGAGAATTTAAAAATCTTGTGTACGGAACGACGCCCACGTCGTTCCGCAAAATCAAGCGGAGCTTGATTGAATATATCGAACTGGCGTTGAATTAAAATTTTTCTATTGCAAAATCCAAGGGGTTTGTGTTATAATATAAAATATAAAACATAAGTAATAGCAAAAAGGAAAGGATTTTTTAATTATGAACAATAACGGCGTAGCAGAAACTTTAAAAGATAAGACTGGATTCTCTTTTGAGGTATTCCCACCTAAAAAGACTAGTCCAATAGATACTATCTACAAAACCTTGGATGCCCTACATACCTTGACCCCTGATTTCATTAGTGTAACTTATGGTGCAGGTGGTTCTAATGTGGGCGTATCTACTGTGGAGATTGCCTCAACCATACAGGATAAGTACAACATAAAAGCTATGGCACACTTGCCATGTATCAACTACACCAAGGATGAGATTGTAGAAATCCTTACAGAGTTTAAAGAGCATAACATCAACAACGTGTTGGCACTTAGGGGCGATATCAACCCTGACATTGAACCTAAACACGACTTTGAACACGCTAGTGATTTAGTACAGTTTATCAAAACTCAAGGAGATTTTCATATTTCCGGAGCGTGTTATCCAGAGGGACACCCTCAAAATCCAAGCTTTGAAGACGATGTAAGACGTTTAAAGTACAAAGTCGATTGTGGTGTAGAACATCTGATGTCACAGTTGTTTTTTGATAACAGTTCATTCTATAACTTCTTGAATGAGTGTGCTAAAGTGAACATAAACGTTCCAATAGAGGCAGGAATCATGCCCGTAACCAACAAGAAACAGATTGAAAGGATGGTATCCATGTGTGGTGCCAGTCTACCTCCAAAGTTCGCTAAGATGATGCAACGCTATGAAAACTCACCTGAAGCCCTCCGTGATGCGGGTATAGCTTACGCTATCGACCAAATTGTAGATTTAGTTTCTAACGGCGTTGATGGTATCCATCTATACACCATGAACAATCCTTACGTGGCTACTAAAATCTATGATGCTATTAAGAATCTAATACACTTGAAATAATGTATTGACATTGATATTAAAAACAATCCCCCGATTTAATTCGGGGGATTGTTGTATATATATTTAAT
>CAZWRW010000188.1:0-1290 GCA_964636465.1 uncultured Ruminococcus sp.
ACATCGTTCCGAAATACAACAATCACGGAACGCCATTCCTGACGTTCCGTTAAGTTTCAGTATGTTACATATTAAACTTATCTTTTAAATCATCCATGAAGTTTTTAATCTTGTTGGAGAAGTTACTGCGTTTTGCGTAGTTGCTATCTCCAATGGATGCGTCAAACTCTTTAAGTAGTTCCTGTTGCTTTTTCGATAGGTTCTTAGGTACTTCGACGTTTACTATTACGTATTGGTCACCACGTTCGGATTGGTTCAACTTTTGAACTCCCTTGCCTTTGAGCCTAAATCTTGTACCAGTCTGTGTACCCTCTGGAATGCTGTAAGTTACGTTACCATCTATCGTAGGGACTGAAAGCTCTGCACCGAATACCGCCTGTGCAAATGTGATTGGTACTTCACAAGTGATATCAAAGCCTTTACGTTGGAATATGCTACTATTCTTTACGGATACCGTTACGAGCAAATCACCATTTCTACCGCCGTTTACACCTGCTGAACCTTCACCAATATCTCTGATGGTTTGACCATCTGCAATACCTGCTGGAATGTTTATCGTATGAGTGACAGTCTTTCTGATTCTACCAGTACCCTTACAACAGTTACATGGATTCGTGATAACTTTTCCTTTACCGTTACACTTAGAACATGGTTTCACTGTGGAAATGTTTCCAAAAGCTGTACGTTGAGTGACTCTCACGCTACCAGTACCGTTACATTCGGAACAGGTTTCCGTTACGCCATTGGATGAGCCTGTACCGTTACAATCTGGACAGTTTTCTATATGTTGATACTTTACGTCTTTCTTAGCACCTTTACAAGCCTCCATGAAGTCTATGTTTATGTTCACACTTATGTCTTGACCCTTTCGTGGAGCGTTAGCACTTCTTGAAGTACTACCACTACTACTAAATCCACCGAAACCACTACCAAAGATAGTATCAAAGATGTCGCCCATATCACCAAATGGGTTTCCTGCGAAACCTCCGCCATATCCGCCACCTTGATAGTTAGGGTCTACACCAGCATGACCAAATTGGTCATATCTAGCCTTTTTACTACTATCCGATAGGACTTCATAAGCTTCATTGACTTCTTTAAACTTTTCGGCACACTCTGCATCATCTGGATGTAGGTCAGGGTGATACTGTCTAGCTAACTTTCTATAGGCTTTTTTAATTTCGTCTTCACTAGCAGACTTTGAAACGCCTAGAACTTCATAATAATCTCTCTTTTCAGCCATGTTAAAACCTCGCTAAATAATATATCTTCAATGTTACTTTAACGCCA
>CAZWRW010000188.1:1390-3644 GCA_964636465.1 uncultured Ruminococcus sp.
GCGTTACTTTATTATACTTCAAATCGGGCGGAGTGTAAAAAGACTATCCGCCCGACTGAATCTATTAAAACTTCACAGTATATTAGTTGTTCTCAGTAAAGTCAGCGTCAACGAAATCTTCACCGTCGCCGTCGTCGTTACCGTTGCCGTTATCTTGATAAGCAGAGCCATCAAAACCGCCCTGTTGAGTTGGGTCGCCTTGTGGTGCTGAATTCTTGTAAACTTCGGTAGCTATGTCGTTCATGAGCTTTTGAAGTTCATCGTATTTAGCCTTGATATCGTCTAGGTTATCAGTCTTGATAGCCTCCTTTAGAGCGTTGCACTTCTCAAGTACTGGAGCTTTTTGACTCTCGGATACCTTGTCACCAAAGTCGTTGAGTGCCTTCTCTACTTGCATAGCTAGACTTTCAGCGTTGTTCTTTAGGTCTACAGCCTCACGAGCTTTCTTATCAGCCTCAGCGAATTGTTCAGCATCCTTTACAGCCTTGTCGATATCTTCCTTAGACATATTGGTTGAAGATGTGATTGTAATGTTCTGTTCCTTGCCTGTGCCTAAGTCCTTAGCCGTAACGTGTACGATACCATTAGCATCGATATCAAAAGTAACTTCGATTTGTGGGATACCTCTTGGAGCTGGTGCGATACCATCTAACTTGAACATACCTAGTGACTTGTTATCCTTAGCGAATTCACGTTCACCTTGTAGTACGTTGATTTCAACAGCAGGTTGATTATCAGCTGCAGTTGAGAAGATTTGTGACTTCTTAGTTGGGATAGTTGTGTTTCTCTCGATAATTCTAGTGCAAACACCGCCCATAGTTTCCAAACCTAATGAAAGTGGAGTTACGTCTAATAGTAGTAGACCATCCTTGACATCACCGCCTAGAATACCACCTTGATATGCTGCACCTAATGCTACACACTCATCTGGATTGATTCCCTTGAAAGGTTCTTTACCAATCTTATTCTTAACTGCATCGTATACGGCAGGTATTCTTGAAGAACCACCAACCATTAGAACCTTATTCAAATCGCTTGGCTTTAGACCGCTATCTCTTAGAGCTTGGTCTACAGGTCCCATAGTAGCTTGAACTAGGTCAGCAGTTAGACTATCAAACTTTGCCTTAGTTAGTGTGATATCCATATGCTTTGGACCAGTAGCATCAGCTGTGATAAATGGTAGGTTGATATTTGAAGTAGGTGTGGATGATAGCTCAATCTTGGACTTCTCAGCAGCTTCCTTTAGACGTTGCATAGCCATCTTATCGCCTGATAGGTCAATACCTTCGGACTTCTTGAACTCTTCAACTAACCAGTTTATGATTCTTTGGTCGAAGTCATCACCACCGAGCTTGTTGTTACCTGCAGTAGCTAGAACTTCAGTAACACCGTCGCCCATCTCTATGATGGATACGTCGAAAGTACCACCACCGAGGTCGTATACCATAATCTTTTGGTCTTCTTCCTTGTCGATACCATAGGACAATGCTGCTGCTGTAGGCTCATTAATGATTCTCTTAACGTCTAGACCAGCAATCTTACCAGCGTCCTTAGTAGCTTGACGTTGTGCGTCAGTGAAGTATGCAGGTACTGTGATTACGGCTTGAGTTACAGTCTCACCGAGGTAAGCTTCAGCATCAGCCTTTAGCTTTTGTAGTACCATTGCAGAAATTTCTTGTGGAGTGTACTTCTTTCCGTCGATGTCTACCTTATAGTCAGAACCCATGTGACGTTTAATTGAAATGACTGTCTTATCAGGGTTAGTGATGGCTTGACGCTTTGCAACTTGACCTACTAACCTTTCACCAGTCTTTGAGAATGCTACTACGGATGGTGTAGTTCTAGCACCCTCGGAGTTTGCGATAACTACAGGATTACCACCCTCCATTACTGCTACACATGAGTTTGTAGTACCTAAGTCAATACCGATAATCTTAGACATAAAAATTCTTCCTTTCAATAGATAGATTCACCGCACCTTGCGGAGATTAACCTTTTATATAAATTTTTTATTTTTAACTCGTTTCCTTTTACAAGGAGGGGGCGGATGGCTTTAGGAATTTTTACCCTCCGCCCGAACATATAGGTTGGATTTTCTATAATATATTTTTAAGAAATCCAAGTATACTAAAAGAATCTATTCCATGCGTTCGCATGGTGGAACGGTCAAAGCCTGTTCCCTACATATTTACAAATGATTACTTATCTTTAAATCTACTCGACAACCTGCACCATAGCCGGACGAATGAGTCTC
>CAZWRW010000189.1:0-3643 GCA_964636465.1 uncultured Ruminococcus sp.
GTAGACTAATAGAAACATCCATAAGTTACGTGGTTAATAAGGCGTGTTTTACCCAACGTAGTGGACGGTTAAAAGCCGTCCCTATAGGGGGTAGCATGGTTTAATTTAACGTTAGTTCGACAAATCTGCGGAACGTCGTGGGCGACGTTCCCTACAGAGGGTTTTCAAACCACACAAATACGTGATTTTTTCGTAGGGGACACCGCCCACGGCGTTCCGACATATCGAATTAGCGTTAATTGATTTACAAAGGGGGATACGGACGTGAAGACACTCCAAAAGAGAAGGACTGTTTTTGGTATCATCATCATGACGTTGCTCCTATGTGATTTAGCCTCACTAGCCGTACTTTTCTCCCGATTAGACTACTATAGTACAGGTTTTAAGAACGTCATACCGTTGACGGAGAGCAACGGTTTTACCATGGTGAAGAGCAGTCGGCAAAACGCATTAAGCTTGGGGGATTCCAGTGTACGAAGTTTGTCATATTCCGAGGACGGAGACGTTAGCATATGGGAGACCGAGACGGAGGCAGAGATTTTCAAATTTTCCTACGACAGCGAAAACGGCACTACTGTGCAAACGGTAGATGGCACCGACAAGCTAATCGCACCGGGTACTTCTAACGAGTACACGTTCACATTAGAGAACACAGGTTCCACCCTACTGGATTACACCCTAACCATGGAAGCTTACGTCACAGGCACGGATTACACACTACCAGTAAAGGTCAGTGTAAGCGACTATACGGGCAAGTATATTCTAGGCAGTGAGACGGATAAGGTAGACGTTTTAGAACTCAACAATGTAAAAGAGGAATCTAAACTCAGTGAAGGTAGGTTTGCGGTGTACACACTCAAATGGGAGTGGGCATATGAATCAGGGAACGATGAGTATGACACCATGCTCGGAAACCTAGCCGTAGATGATGACATCGTGCTAACGATAAAGATTAACACCATAGCATCTTATGACGATGGGATACTACCATCAGTCACCTCTAGGGGTGAAGACGATATAGTAATTCCACCAAGTATGGTTACTAAGGAAGTAACTACGACTACACCCGCAGTTACCACTAGTATCGTACCAAATGAAGATGACCATCAAGATAGTGTAAGCAATTCCGAAGAGACTCAAACAGTGGTAACCACAGTAGTAGAAGAAGAGGAAGTAACAGAAACGATAGAGTTCGCCTACACGGAGGAATCGAGCGTATCTACGGTGACCAATACCACTACTAATGATACTACTACTAGCAACGGCATTGGAAAGACGGTCACAGCCACAACTCAGACTTTTACCACTACCCAAATCACTACAGATACTCAAACTTATGGTTTGGAGGGATACTCTACAAATCCGCACACTGGTGATAGTTCAGGAATTGGAGTTATAGTTTTAATTTTGACGTTATCACTAGTAGTTACGGTGTTAGCTAAGCCTAAAGACATTAAGGAATACTCACATGAAGAAGAATAAGTTAAACAGTATCTTACGAATAGTTCTAATAATATTTACCAGTATTTTAATAGGTGGCAAGTTGTACTCATGGAACGCCAAGACTATCGTTGGTAACGAATTGGCTATGCCGTTCGGATATGGTATAACCGTAGTACTTTCGGGCAGTATGGAGCCTGAGCTATCTGTGAATGATGTAGCACTTATCAAGGCACAGAGTAGTTATAGCATTGGGGATGTGGTTGTCTATCAAGATGGCAACTCTCTAGTGATACACCGTATCGTGAGCATAGAGGATGACACCATCATCACACAAGGAGATGCCAACAACGTCTCCGATAACCCCATCGATATTAGTAGCATAAAAGGCAAAGAAGTTGCTCACATTTCGCATTTAGGCGTAGCCGTCATGTTTTTTAAATCTTCGAGCGGTTTTTTAACTATGTTAATCATAGCGATAGTTCTGTTAGAAGTGCCTTACTATCTAGAAAAGAAAAAATCCGTAGACGAACAGGAGAAGATTAAAGAAGAGATTAGACGATTGAAAGACGAATAGTTTAGAAGAAAGGGTGTAGTTTTATGAGAAGAGTTTTACCTATCAAGAGAAGACTGCACTTTTTTTCATACCATACCGTTTTTAGGTTGGCAGGTGCGTTGCTAATCTTGACGATGTTTTCAGTGTGGCTAACTTGTGGACTGTTCGCAAAGTTCAGTGTTAGAGAATCTTTTAGTGATTCCGCAACGGTTGCAAGTATAAGTGATATCACAATGTTGGAACATAAGGTTGAAACCATATCCGATAAAGCCAAGATGTTAAAAGAAAATTCAGTGTATACGCTTAGCAAAACTGAAACGACTAAGTCCAATACATACTATGCCGTTCCCGGAACTGTGATACCTAAAGACCCTTACATCGAACTTTCGGGCAACAATGATGTCTCATGTACGTTATACATAGAGGTGGCAAACGGTGGCGAAAATTTCGCAACGTTCACCATAGATTCTAAAAACTGGACGGAAGTCGAACAACCAACTAGTGACGATTCCAATGCAACTATAGAGTTTTCTCCTAGACACAATGGTGTGGTGTATAGGTATAATTCGACCATACAAGCACACGAACAGAAGACCATCAAAGATATTATAGTAAACAATAGTGTTAGCATTTCAGACACCTACGCCAACAAAAAACTAAAAGACAGTAACAACTTCTCTATAGATTTTTATGCATACTTAGTCCAAGAAGATTAAATACACTTGCATACGGAACGATGTCAGCATCGTTCCAAAGTTTGATAATGCAATTAGGGTATGAATTAAGCGTTACACATCCACGAGAGGAGACTGCCATATGAAAACAAAGATTTTCTTAACTAAGCACAGACCTAAAATTTGTGCTGTTCTTTTTACTTTGGCGATGTCAGTAGTTGCAGTTTCTGGTGGAGCGATTGCTAAGTACATACAGGGTTCCGAACAGTTGAAAAACGACGTTTCTCTTGCAAAATATGACAGCCCAACAATCAATGACACAGTTTCGATTAATAAAGATGGAAACTTCTATAAAAGCAACGTCGATGTGACGGTTTCTAATGACCATGACTATCCTGTATATGTTAGAGTATCAATAATAGTTACATGGAAAAATCAAGCTGGTAACGTTTACTATCAAAAGCCTACTTTAGGCACGGATTACACTCTCACGCGTAATACAACCGACTGGACTATGCACAGTGATTCTAACGGCTACTGGTACTATTATTATAATCAAGCTGTTGAAAAGGGTGGAAAGACATCACCGTTAATAGGTGCAGACCAAGCCTTAACACAGATTTCACAAGCCCCTGTTGGATACACTATGCACGTTGAAATCTTAACGGAAACTATTCAGGCGATAGGCTTTACTACACCTACTACTATAGGTGACAGTTCAACTACGGCTGTTATGGACGCTTGGAAATGGGAAACTCCATCTGATAAAGCTACGACAAATATTACAGAAATCCCTACGGAAAATACAACCACTTCGGAATGATATAGGAGGTGTTATCATGCAACCTAAGTTAAAAAAGTTGACCTTTATATCCATAAGTATATTGCTGATTCTATGCGTGTTTTTCATTGGGAAGATGGCTTACGCTACTGATGAAACTAAAATGGTTACCGTTACTATCAACTACTACTA
>CAZWRW010000190.1:0-3625 GCA_964636465.1 uncultured Ruminococcus sp.
GTGTTTGAAGTACGTGGAGAGGGTACTAAGGAGCTATCCGAGATGAGGACAGGCGAACTAGTAGATATGATAGCTCCATGTGGAAACGGTTTTACTATTGGTGAGAACGTCAAGAATGTGGTATTAATCGGGGGAGGTATAGGCACACCACCGATGTTGCCATTAGCTCAAAGGTTCGGAGAGAGTGCCACGGTAATCACAGGCTTTAGAAATGCAAGTGCGGTAATCCTACAGGATGACTTTAAATCCACAGGTGCGAAGACCATCCTATGCACGGATGATGGTTCTACAGGTATTCATGGACTAGTTACCACTCCATTAGAAGAGGTTTTAAACACTCAAAGTGTAGACTTAATCTGTGCGTGTGGTCCAATGCCAATGTTGAAAGCCATCGGAAAGTTAGCGGATACTCATAACGTTGAGTGTCAAATATCACTTGAAGAGCGTATGGGATGTGGTATTGGAGCGTGTCTAGTGTGTGCTTGTAAGGTCAACAGAGACGGCGAAGAGCAGATGCTTCACGTATGCAAGAATGGCCCAGTATTCAATTCTAAGGAAATTTTTTAATAGAAAGTGAGGTGAAATCCGTTACAGAAAAGGGGTTATCTGTGAGGATTTAAGAATCCTGTGTAGGGAACGGGCTGTGACCGTTCCGCAATTTGACGGAGTCAAATTGTAGTATAAAGAAGTTCTGTAACGGTAAGTATAATGGCAAACTTGAGCGTAAATATCTGTGGGGTAGATTTTAAGAATCCAGTAATTCCAGCGAGTGGGGTATTCGGATATGGTCGTGAATATGAAGAGTTGTATCCGCTATCCAAGTTAGGAGGAATAGCCACTAAAGGCACAACCATCACTAAGAGGATGGGCAACCCATCTCCAAGGATTGCGGAAACTCCAAGTGGAATGTTAAACTCTGTAGGCTTACAGAATCCTGGTATAGACCACTTCATTGAGAGTGAACTACCTAACCTACTCACCAAAGATACTGTAATCATATCGAACATTGCGGGTTCTACCATTGAAGAGTGTGTAACCATCGCTGAAAAGCTCGACGAAACCGACGTACACATGATAGAGTTAAACATTTCATGCCCAAACGTAAAAAAGGGTGGAGCAACTTTTGGAGTATCCTGTGAGGGTGCAAGTGAGATTACTAAAGCCGTAAGAAAAGCCACTAAGAAACCATTAATTGTGAAGTTATCGCCGAACGTTACTAGTATAGTAGACATCGCAAAGGCTGTGGAATCCGAGGGTGCAGACAGTATATCATTGATAAACACCTTGCTAGGTATGAAGATAGATATCAATACTAGGAGACCAGTCTTAAAGAACAACATGGGTGGACTATCAGGAAGAGCGGTATTTCCAGTAGCCGTTAGGATGGTTTGGCAAGTATCAAACGCTGTAAAGGTGCCAGTCATCGGAATGGGAGGTATCAGTAGTGGTGAAGATGCCATCGAAATGATGATGGCAGGGGCTAAAGCCGTCCAAGTTGGAGGAGCAATCTTTACTAACCCATACGCACCTATACAGATTATCGATGAGATGAACCAATGGCTAGATAATAAGGGTATCAAGGATATCAACGAAATTGTAGGAAGTGTAATCCCATGGTAGAGTTGTACCTAATCCGTCACGCCGAGGCTATGGGCAACGTCAATGAGGTATTCCAAGGTAGCATAGATGAGAAGATATCCCCAAAGGGATATAGGCAACTAGAACATCTAAAGGAACGTTTCAAGAGCGTTCCTTTGGATAGGGTGTATACTAGTCCGCTTAGTAGGGCAGTGGAAACAGCTCAAATGGTGAACTTCTATCACAACTTAGATTTGATTAAAGTTCCTGAACTAGTAGAAATCTGTGGGGGAGACTTCGAGGGTAAGAAGTGGTCGGAGTTGCCTACACTCTATCCCGAACAGTATCACAACTGGAGAGAGAACCAATCAAAGTTTGCACCGCCCAATGGCGAAACTATGCAACAGGTCTACGATAGAATGGTCACCGCTATGGATTCCATCATAGAGGAGAACTTAAAACTCAAACGTAATATGACTATAGCGGTAGTATCGCATGGATGTGCAATTAGGAACTATCAGTGTTACTTGAACCGTTCGGATATATCCTATATGCCAAAGTTAAAGTGGTCTGATAACACCGCAGTAACCAAGGTGATTTTTAACACTCTCACTGAGTGGCAAGTGGAGTATATCAATGATAGCTCACACCTATCGGAAGAAGATTCAACTTTGAAATTTTCCAACTGGTGCAAAGGCGAGGTATAATTCTCAAACGTCAATTCGATACATTCTGCGGAACGCCGTGGCGGACGTTCCGTACAAAAAAACACATACTTAAAAGGAGTGAATAATATATGGAACTACAAGACATTTTAGAACATCTAAACCAAGGTAAGACTATAGTAGGCGGTTCGGAAATGCACAAGTTTGAAGTAGAAATCAGTAATGAAGCTATGCGTATTACTGCCGAAATTAATGGCTCATACCATGAACCCACACAGGTTAGAGAGTTATTCTCTAAACTAATCGGACAACCCGTAGATGAAACTTTTGCACTGTTCCCGCCATTTTACACAGACTTCGGTAAGAACATACACATAGGCAAAGGAGTATTTATTAATTCAAGTTGTCACTTCCAAGACCAAGGCGGAATATACATCGGAGATGGTTGTCTAATAGGGCATAACGTAGTGATTGCCACTCTAAATCACGACCTAAACCCACAACGTCGTGCGGATACTATACCGAATCCAGTTAGGTTAGGCAAAAACGTCTGGATAGGTTCTAACGTTACTATACTAGGTGGTGTAACCATCGGGGATAATTCCGTGATAGGTGCAGGTTCGTTGGTCAATAAAGATATACCATCCAATGTGGTAGCTGTGGGAAATCCTTGCAAGGTTTTGAAACCTATCCCACAGGATTAGGATAAAGAAGATAAATAAAATCGAAAGTTTAAAATATTATGTAGGGAACGAGCTGTGACCGTTCCTTAGAATCAATCAAAGATTGATTATTGAATTTATATTAAATAAAGGAGGTGTAACCATTGAAGATAATGTCAGTAGACTTTGGTGATGCAAGGACAGGTATCGCCATGTGTGATAAGCGTGAGATGTTAGCATCTCCAGTGTGCGTAATCACCGAGTACGATTTCAACAAGTGTGCAGAAAAGGTATCAGCTAAGGCTATAGAGTTAAAAGTCGATGAGGTAGTCGTGGGGTATCCAAAGAATATGAACGGAACCATCGGGGAACGTGCGGAAAAGTGTGAGAAGTTTGCAAACCTAGTAGGGGAGATATCCAAGTTGCCTGTAAAGCTTTGGGATGAGCGTTCTACTACTGTGACTGCCCATCAATACTTAAACGTCACGAACACGAGAGGTAAGAAACGTAAAGCGGTCGTAGATGCGGTAGCCTCCACAATAATATTGGAGACCTATCTAGAGTTTAGGAAGAACCATCGTGACGAGTACCCACTGTAGAAATATATCATATATCTTTAAAGTTTGAAAATCAAATGTAGGGAATAGGCTGTGACTATTCCTTAAAATCAAGCGGAGCTTGATTGATAATTTTTTGATTTGCTTCAGAAAATTTGCGAAA
>CAZWRW010000191.1:0-3612 GCA_964636465.1 uncultured Ruminococcus sp.
TAGAAATATTATGTTATAATTAACTTGCTAATATTTTTAAGGAGATGGTTTGATGGAAGAAAAGACTAACGTAATGCGTCTACTAGATAGAAAAAAGATAGCATACAAAATCTATAACCTGTACGATATGGGCATGACTTTAGAAGACATCACCACACACAGTAGCTTGGAAATAGCAAATATTTTGAACATAGACCCTAATACCATGTTCAAAACCTTGGTGACCGTTGGAAAGTCAAACAATCACTATGTGTTTGTAGTGCCTTGTAACGCCGAACTTGATTTAAAAAAATCTGCTAAGGTGGTAAAAGAGAAATCCGTAAGCATGGTAAAATCCAAGGAGCTTTTGCCTTTGACTGGTTATATACATGGTGGATGTTCTCCAATCGGCATGAAAAAGTTTTTCACCACAACGTTCAATGATACCGCCCAACAGTTTGAAAGTATCGTGTTTAGTTCAGGCAAAGTGGGCATCCTCTTGGAAGTTAAACTACAGGACGTTTCCAAAGTGATAAGGTTCTCTTTTGCTGATGTGGTAGTTTAAATCTGTGAGGTTTGAAAATCATATGTAAGGAACGTCACCCACGACGTTCCGCAAATTTTGCAATAAAAAATTTGTTTGTCGAATTGACGTAAAATTCTATATTATGGAGGTTTTATATTTGAGCAACGTAGAGAACGTATACAAAAAGTTAATCGAGAACGTCAAGTTGAAAGTATTCGGCAAAGACGAGGTAGTGGAAAAGTCCATAGTTACGCTACTGTGTGGCGGACACCTCCTACTGGATGACGTTCCCGGAACTGCTAAAACCACTCTAGCGAAGAGTTTGGCACAGTCTATCGGAGGAAGTTTTAAGAGGGTTCAGTTCACACCCGACTTGCTACCAAGCGATGTGACTGGACTATACTATTATAACCAAAAGTCAGCGGAGTTTATATTGCGAAAAGGTGCGGTGTTCACGAACGTGTTACTTGCTGATGAGGTCAACCGTTCCACTCCGAGGACACAATCAAGCCTGTTGGAGTGCATGGAAGAGCGACAAGTCTCCATAGATGGTGACACGTTCCCATTAGAAAAACCGTTTTTCGTGGTGGCTACACAGAATCCTATAGAAAACTTTGGAACGTATCCGTTACCTGAGGCACAGTTGGATAGGTTCTTGATGTGCTTAACGTTAGGTTATCCGGAACGTACCGCCGAAGATAGCATACTAGAACAGTATAGTTTGGACGTAACTCCTAAAGAGTTGTCGCCTGTGGTAACCTTGGATGAGTTGAAATCGGCACAAGATGAGGTCAAGAACGTCAAAGTTTCAAGTGACGTGAGGAAGTATCTTTTGGACTTGGTGGAACTCACACGCACCCACAAGGATATAACTTTAGGCATAAGTACTCGTGGAGCCATCGCCTTGATGAGAGCTTCGCAAGTGGTGGCGAGTATCCGTGGTAGAGATTTCGTGTGTCCTGAGGATGTCACCTATGTGTTCAAGGATATCACCGCACACAGGCTGGTTTTAAAACGCAACACGACTATCAACAAAGGTGAACTTTTGGATAATATCGTCAAGAGCGTTACTGTGCCACGTTAAGGCAATAAAAAATCATATATTGTTTAAAAATACGGCAATTGGGAGGAATTTTACACATGAAATATACAGTATCAGGGAACGACGTTGTGCTTATAGAGCCTAACTTCGACCTTGCACAGACTTTGGACTGCGGTCAAGCGTTCAGATGGTCACAGGTAGACAGCAACATTTGGCACGGCTACGCACTCAATGACTACTTAAAACTGGAACAGACTTCCGAGGGTATCATATTCAAGGATACCACGGAAAAGAAGTTTTTGAAAAAATGGGTCGACTACTTCGACTTAACCACCGACTACGAATCACTCAAGCAGACCTACTCACAAGCAGACGACACGCTCAAAAAAGCCTGTGAGTTCGCCCCTGGAATAAGGTTGCTCAAACAAGACCCTTGGGAATGCTTAATTTCGTTCATAATTTCGCAAAATAACAACATTCCACGCATTAAGCTGATAATTTCAAGGCTTTGCGACCGTTATGACGGTTTTCCATCCGTGGAAATGCTAAAGGACGAAACCATCGAAAGTTTGGCGTATCTCAAGGCGGGATTCCGTGCGAAGTATCTAGTCGATGCAATACAAAAGGTGTATACTGGGGAGGTCAATCTGGACGAAGTTTCCACTATGGAAATATCACAAGCTCGAACCGAACTTATCAAGATAAAGGGCGTAGGTGCTAAGGTTGCGGAGTGCGTTCTGCTCTTCGGAATGCATCGCACTGAGGCTTTTCCCGTGGACGTTTGGATTAAACGTGTACTCGCCGAATACTACGCCCAAGGTTTCCCAAAAGAGCTTTACGACACTCAAGGTATCGCACAGCAGTACCTTTTCCACTATGTGAGAAGTTTAGAAAGTAGGTGACCATATGGGAGCGACTATTAAAGACGTTGCTAAGTACGCAAATGTGTCGGTTGCGACGGTTTCGAGGGTTCTCAACGACAACGAAAACGTCAAGGAAAGTACTCGCAAAACCGTGCTTGAGGCTATCGATAGTTTGTCATACAAGCCTAACTATCTTGGCAGAAATCTCCGCAAAAAGGAGACCAACACCATCTTGGCGATAGTTCCCAATATTGAACATTCGTTCTACAGCGACATTCTCAAAGCCATGACCGCAAAGGCTCACACGCTCGGCTACGATATCGTCATAAGTTTCAGCAACAGCAACGAAAAGACCGAAGAACGTTTGATGGGTATGTTATCCAACAGGACGGTCGATGCCGTGATACTGCTTGGCACTCGCCTTGACCACAAGTTTTTGGAAAGTATCAACGAGACCTATTGCGTTTCGCTCTGCTGTGAACGTGTGGAAAATAGCAACATTTTGACCATCACCGTTGACGACGTAAAAGCAAGTTTTGATGCAATAACTTACCTAATCAGTATTGGGCATAGTAGAATAGGTATGGTTTCCATTGGTATCAAAGGCGACACGATACTTTCAGCCATTGACAGGGAAAAGGGTTACAGAGAGGCTCTAAAATCACACAACTGTGCGTTTGACGAGACGTTAATCTATCGTGGCACTTACGACTACACCAGCGGTGAAGATGCTATGGAATACTTCCTAAGTTTGGAGAATCCGCCCACGGCGGTCTTTGCCGTTTCGGATTTACTTGCGGTTGGGGTCATCCGTCGAGCCACGGAAAAGGGAATCACGGTTGGGCGTGGATTTCCTGTCATGGGTTTCGATAATACGCACTTTTCGAGCATATTTATGCCCAACATTTCGACCGTCATGCAACCGTGCATTGAAATGGGTCACGAAATCGTCACCAAGACTGTGTGCAATCTCAACCATCGAAATACCTACACAGGTATGCACTTTGCTAATCACAAGCTCATCCTGCGTGACAGCACCGAAAAGGTTTAAGTTTATAAAAAAATCGGAACGGCGTGAAACCGTTCCGTGTTGTTTATCATAGTGTAAAAAAGCGAAAAATCCGAACGAATCCACGTTCGGACTTTTAACAGCTCCCCAAGTTGGACTCGAACCAACGACCCTGCGGTTAACAGCCGCATGC
>CAZWRW010000192.1:0-3596 GCA_964636465.1 uncultured Ruminococcus sp.
GACCAAGTTTTAATCATCGTCATCAACCTCAATTAATTCATGAACCGTGCCACCTGTAGACTCCATCTGTTCAATAGATTTTTGTAATCTTTCCATGTTCTCTTTACTGTAAAATGGGTCTGCAGTGATTTCAAAAGGTATCTTCTGTTGTCTAACTACGGTTTTAGCAAAGATACAGAACGCTGTAGTCATAGTCATTCCAACCTCATTGCAGAATTGGTTAAACTGTTCTTTTAAATCTTCATCCATACGGATGTTTACATTAGTCTGTGCCATATGCCACACTCCTTTCATATTTACATTATACTATTATTTATTTACATTGTCAATATATTTTTATTATTCAAACGCAAAAATGAAAAAATAAAACTCTCCAAATACAGCCTCAGTGCATTTGGAGAGTTTTACAAAAGAAAAGAATGAAAAAAAGTTCCCTTGCGAGAAAACTCGAAAATTATGCCACTGACCGGACTTGAACCGGTACGAGTGTTACCTCAAGGGATTTTAAGTCCCTCGTGTCTGCCGATTTCACCACAGTGGCTCTCATAACGATATACATTATAGCACAAAGTTCGGCAGATGTCAAGCGTTTTTTGGGCAAATTACAAAAATTTTTTTGAAAATACAAGATTTACAGTATCACGATAGAGCCAACTATTCTGCGGAAAACTTCCCCGTGAGGGTCGGCATTGCCCAAAGGCACGTAATCAAATGAGTACACCGTACCCGCTACCGCAAAGATAGTTGCATACTCTGTGACGGTTTGGTCAAGGTCATCCGAATAGGAGTATTCTAACCTTCGACAGTAAGCACCATCCACATCGCCAGAGCAATCTGTGTGGAGGGTAAAATCCTCACGAGTTTGGAGGGTCTCTAATAGTGTAGATACACAACCATCAGTGAGAGCCATGTCTGTGTCGATGTCGTCAGTTTGGGAAACCTCAGTTGTGACACCGCTAACCATAAGATAGTCCGAACCGTTGGAGTAATGATATGTGTTGCCGTCCCTCTCGGATGTTTTCCAATCCAGTGGGATTTCGTACTCAATCCCCTCTGTGGATGTCACTCTGTAATAGGTGTAAGTATCCACCGCCATGACGCTTTGGCTCTCTCCGAGAGTTACCAAACTCCCCTGTATTGCTAACCTCTGCACTAAAGATATTACTGCTACCGCTAAAACCATTACCATTATAACTCCTCTTGAAAACTTGATGTTCAAAATATCACGACCTTTTAAACTTTATTTATAACTAGATAATCATCTTCTTAAATTTTACTATATATTCCAATATGTGTCAACAGAGAAACTTGTCGAAAGAAAAAAATTTTACAACTTATAGATTTTTTTCGGTTTTCCTGTAGATTTTTGTGCCTTTATATGTTATAATGGTTGTGTGCTTTTTTATAACACGAGTTCACAATTCGGTTAAACACGCAGAATTAGTACACCAAAAATATTATTTAATTTAAGGGGATGTTATTTCTTATGAAACATTTAAAAAAGATAGCAGTAATCTCTATGCTTTCAGTACTTACCTTTAGCAACCTACAAGCTGATGCTTTCGTCAAAGTAAGTCAAAACACAATAAATACTTACTACAACTCAAAAGCTGACTTGGTATCAGACGGTTCAAACGGTGCAGACATTCTAGACGTATTACAGGATAAGAGAGACGTAATCCAAGAGGCTAAGAGTGACTTCTTAACCAAGCCTGTTGAAGATGTTAAATACTTCGGTATTGACGTTTCCGCTTACCAAGGTGAAATAGATTGGAAAAAAGTAAAAGAACAAGGCGTTGACTTCGTAATACTTCGAGCTGGTCTACGTAGTTCTAAGGATGAGTTAAACCATCAAGATACATACTTTGAAAAGTACTACAATGAGTGCAAGAAGTACGGTATTCCAGTAGGATGTTACTGGTTCACTAGAGCTAGAAACACAACTCAAGCTGTAGAAGAGGCTAACTTCTTGTTAAATATCCTAGACGGTAAACAGTTTGAGTATCCAATCTGTTTTGACATAGAATCCGAGAGCTTGACGAACCTATCAAGTAGCACATTGACTGACATAACCATCGCTTTTTGCGACCAAGTAGAAAACGCTGGTTATTACGTATCCATATACGCAAATCCTAACTGGTTTGACTATTACCTACTAAAATCCCAGTTGACCCTATACGATAAGTGGTTAGCTCACTGGACTAGCGTACCTAAGTACGATTCGGATTTCGGTGGTTTGTGGCAAGCCTCAGATAACGGCACTTGTTGGGGTATAGACGGTGCAGTCGATATAGACTACTCATATAAAGATTATACGAGTATTATTACCAAATCAGGTTTGAACGGTTTTTAAAATTATTGCGGAACGGTTTGATATCGTTCCGCAAAAGTTTAATAATTTCTAAATTAAAATATGGAGGTTTTAATTAAGTATGAAAGATGATACATCTGCAATCATAGTATCTGCAGGGAACTCCACACGCATGGGAGGAGTAAACAAGCAGTTTTTAAAGTTGGGAAATTCCACGGTTATCGGGATGAGTATGGAAGCACTTCAACAGTGCGAAAGCGTTAAAGAAATCGTGGTAGTTACTAAAGAGGAAGACATCCCAAAGGTTGAAAGCATTGCAAAAGAGTTGGGAATCGATAAGTTAAAGAAGGTAGTTGTCGGGGGCGGAACACGTCAAGAGAGTGTAGCCAACGGTTGTAAAGCCATCTCCGAGGACACCAAGATGGTAACTATCCATGATGGTGCTAGACCTTTAGTCATCCCAGAAGATGTTGAAAAGTGTATCGCTAACGCTAGAGTATACGGCGGTGCAACGTTGGGCGTACCTGTTAAGGATACCATCAAAGTTGTGGACGACAACCTTATTGTGGATACTCCATACAGACCTTCACTGTACATTACACAGACACCTCAAACCTTTAAGAAATCCGTATACTTCCGTGGGTTAGAGTTCGCCGAACGTAACCACTTAGACTTCACAGACGATTGCCAACTCGCTGAGGCTATGGGTTACAAAGTCTATATGACTACTGGACACTACTCCAATATAAAGATTACAACTCCTGAAGACATCTACATAGCAGAAATTCTATTGAAAGGTTTGGTGGATACTAATGTTTAGAATCGGTCACGGTTACGATGTACATAGACTTGTTGAGGGTAGAAAGTTAATCCTAGGGGGCGTAGAAATCCCATTTGAAAAGGGACTTCTAGGGCATTCGGATGCCGACGTTCTAGTACACGCTATCATGGATTCAATGTTGGGAGCTTTAGCCTTGGGCGATATCGGAAAGCTTTTCCCTGACACCGACCCAACTTACAGCGGTGCTGATAGTCTCGTATTGTTATCCAAGGTGTGTGAGGTAATATCCGAAAGAGGTTATACTATCGGTAATGTGGATAGTACTATATTGTGTCAACGTCCGAAACTTGCACCGCACATAGTATCTATGCGTGAAAATATAGCCAAGGTCTGTCATGTGGATGTTGACGCTATCAGTGTAAAAGCCACCACGGAAGAGAAACTCGGATTTACTGGCACTGGTGATGGAATCTCCGCACACGCTGTGTGTCTGTTGGTTAAAAG
>CAZWRW010000193.1:0-3563 GCA_964636465.1 uncultured Ruminococcus sp.
CAAACATCGATTTGACTTCGTCAAATTTAGGAACGGTCACAGCCCGTTCCCTACAGAATATTCTCAGACTTGTAAAAGTTGCACTAATATTTACATAATCAATATGATAAATTGTGCAACCATACAAACCTTAATTTTACCCTCAAAAAACACTTGATTTTTTTTTTATATGTGGTAAAATAGTATTAGCACTCAAGGAGAAAGAGTGCTAAACATTAAGAACCTCTATGTGAGGAATATATAGCATATGACTGGAGGAGTTTTTTATGAACATAAAGCCACTCGTTGATAGAGTAGTAATCAAGATGGTTGAACCTGAAGAGAAGACTCAAGGCGGTATTATCCTAGCAGGAGCGTCTAAGGAAAAACCTGAAGTAGCCGAAGTAGTAGCAGTAGGCACTGGTAAGTATGAAGATGGCAAACTAATCCCAATGTTAGTAAACGTTGGCGACAAGGTTTTAATCAGTAAGTACAGCGGTACTGAAGTTAAGGTTGATGGTGTAGAGTACACTATCCTAAAACAGGATGATATTCTTGCTATCGTTGAATAGTTATAAATAATAAACGATTGAAAGGGAGATTTTTACTATGGCTAAACAGATTAAGTACGGTGAAGATGCTAGAAAGTCTTTACAAGCTGGTATAGACCAACTCGCAGACACTGTTAAGATAACTCTAGGTCCTAAGGGCAGAAACGTAGTTCTTGATAAGAAGTATGGTGCTCCACTAATCACTAACGATGGTGTTACTATCGCTAAGGAGATTGAACTTGAAGACCCATTTGAAAATATGGGTGCTCAACTCGTTAAGGAAGTTGCTATCAAGACTAACGACGTTGCCGGTGATGGTACTACTACTGCTACTCTACTAGCACAAGCTATGGTTAGAGAAGGTATGAAGAACATCACAGCAGGTGCAAATCCAATGGTAGTTAAGAAAGGTATCAAGAAAGCTGTAGACGTTGCAGTTGATACTGTAATATCTAACTCCAAGAAGGTAAACGGCTCTGAGGATATAGCTAGAGTAGCTACAGTATCTTCCGCTGATGAAAACGTTGGTAAGCTAATCGCTGATGCTATGGAAAAGGTTACTTCTGATGGCGTAATCACCATTGAAGAGGGCAAGACCGCTGAAACTTACTGCGATGTAGTTGAAGGTATGCAATTCGATAGAGGTTACCTATCACCTTACATGGTTACTGATACTGATAAGATGGAAGCTGTCTATGATGATGCTTTTATCCTAATCACTGATAAAAAGATTTCTTCTATCCAAGATGTTCTACCACTACTTGAACAAATCGTTAAGACTGGTAGAAAGCTAGTAATCATCGCTGAAGACGTGGACGGTGATGCATTAACTACTATCACTTTGAACAACCTAAGAGGTACATTCAAGTGTGTATGTGTCAAAGCTCCTGGTTTCGGCGACAGAAGAAAAGAAATGCTACAAGATATCGCAATACTAACTGGCGGTACTGTAATATCCGAAGAGTTAGGCTATGACATCAAGGAGACTACTCTTGAACAATTAGGTCACGCTAAGCAAGTAGTAGTTCAAAAAGAAAACACTATCATCGTAGATGGTGACGGTTCTTCCGAAGATATCAAGGCTAGAATTAGCAACATTAAGGCTCAACTTGAAACTTCTACTTCTGAATTTGATAAGGAAAAACTTCAAGAGAGAATTGCAAAGCTATCTGGTGGTGTAGCGGTAATCCGTGTAGGTGCAGCTACCGAAATCGAAATGAAAGAACAAAAGTTACGTATCGAAGATGCTCTAGCAGCTACTAAGGCAGCTGTAGAAGAGGGTATCGTAGCCGGTGGTGGTACTGCTCTAATCAACGCTATACCTAACGTTAAGAAGTTAGTAGATAAGCTCGAGGGCGACGAAAAGACTGGTGCTACTATAGTACTTCGTGCATTAGAAGAACCTGTTAGACAGATTGCTACTAACGCTGGTCTAGAGGGTAGCGTAATCATCGATAAGATTACACGTTCACGTAAGGTTGGTTACGGTTTCGACGCTTACACCGAAACTTACAAGGATATGATTTCTGCTGGTATCGTAGACCCTACTAAGGTTACACGTTCCGCACTACAGAACGCATCTTCCGTAGCTTCAATGGTATTGACTACTGAAAGCTTAGTTACTGACATCCCTGAAAAAGAACCTCCAATGCCTATGCAACAACCTGGTATGGGTTATTAATAAGCATAATAAATATAGCACATCCAAAGGCAACCGAAAGGTTGCCTTTTTTATTAAATTCACCAAACACAAACATTGATTTGACTTCGTCAAATTTAGGAACGGTCACAGCCCGTTCCCTACATGGGATTTTCAAACCTCACAGATACACCATTTTTTTTGAGGTATCATTAAAATGAAAAAAGCATTCCACCCAATGGCAGAACGCTTTTTCATAAAAAAGTGTATTTAACGTAAGTACAATTACTTTAGTATTTTAGTGCGTTTACGATAGCTAGTAGTTGCTCAGCAGAGATTTCACCATCGTTAGCAGCATAAACTTCCTTAGCCTGTGCAAATACAGATGTTAGGTAAGCTTGGTCGTTAGCTTCGATAGTTAGACCATTGTCAGTAACTAGTTGTGTAGCTTGTTCGATGATTTCTTCCTTAGTAGCACCTTCAGCCTTCTTCTCCTCATAAGATTCGATGATAGCCTCAACAGTATCAGCTACTGCCTCAACCTGTTCTACATCTTCAGTAACAGTGAGGTCGGAATCTGCTAGATTTTGTAGAGTACCTACTAAGCTTTCAGTCTTTTCAACGATAGCTGTAGCAAGTTCTTCACTGCTTACTTCTTCCTTTTGCTCGTCTGTTAGCTTAGAATATTCAGTCAATGCATCCAATACGTTATCAGCGATTGTAGCAACCTGTTCATCACTAACGTCTGCAACGTTATCTACCTCATCAAGTGATGGTAGAGCATCTTCTTTACCTAGAACGTCCTCAGCATAGATAGTAAATTCACCCAAGGTATCAACCTGATGGAGAAGTAACTGTCTAACAGTCTGAACGTCGTTTACTCTTACGCTACCATCTTGGTTTGCATCTGCAAGTCTGTTTTGGTCAGCGTTCTTTAAAATGATATCACCATATGTAAAATCTGCCTGGTGAAGTAGTACCTGTCTAGTAATCTGAATGTCATTTACTCTGATGTTGCCATCGTTACTTACGTCGCCTACAAGATAAGTACCAGGTTCGATAGGGTAAGTGCCTACGCCGTCAGAAAGACCAAGAGTGTCATCAGCAGCAGCACCCAAAGCACCTATGGAAGATACTGTGGCTAACGCTAGTAAACCAGCCATGAATTTCTTGAATTTCATGATAAAACCTCCAATAAATGAGAAATTTCAACTTGACTAAGGCAATAAATACCTTGAAAAATTGTTATACTAATAATAGCATTTTTTTAAAAATATGTCAATATCAATTTTGAAAATTCGTTAAATTGACTAGTTTTTTTAAAACATAATAGTCATCTTTAACATATTTGAACTCGACACCAAAACCATCCTGTCATAAACTACTTCTTAATT
>CAZWRW010000194.1:0-3513 GCA_964636465.1 uncultured Ruminococcus sp.
ATTAGCATGACATAATAAAAACAAAAGGCTCATGCGGTGCATAAACCCCCACGAGCCTTTTAAATTCAATTATTTTACAGAAGATAGTCAATCATAAATTCATTACACAAAGTAACGTTGACCGTCACATTCTGCTACGAGTGTCATGTTTTCAAAGTATGACATATAGCCACACCATTGTGGTGCGTAATAGAACAATGCTCCGTTAGCGTAGTCGATTCCGTTATCTAGGACGTATTGACACCAATACTTGGTGTCTTCCGATGCGTAGTCAGTTCTGCTTACGTAAGCCTCAATACCAGTAAACTGGTTAGGCTGTGTGATTACACTGTATATTGAAGATGGGAATTGTCCACTCAAAGCTCTATTGATAATTACACTAGCTACCATCTTTTTAGACTGTGTAGAACAGTTACCAACTTCGTGTTCAACGGCGTTGCAAAGTGCTAAGAAATCAGCGTAAGTATACTGTAGAGTACCTGAGAAACCATCATAGTATTGATTATCGGATTGTGTAGTGGTAGTAGTCGTAGGTGTAGGAGTTTCTGTAGTAGTTGCTGTGGTAGTAGTAGTCGTAGGAGCGGTAGTAGTAACTACTATAGTCTGTTGAGCCTGTTCCTGTTCAGCCTTGAGTTTAGCCTGTTCTTCAGCCTGTTGTTTAGCTTTCTTTTCAGCCTCTTGACGAGCTTCCTCTTCTTTTTTAGCTTGTTCTTCGGCTTCTTTCTGTTTAGCTAACTTCTCGGCCTCTTCTTGAGCGATACGCTCATCTTCAGCCTTTTGTAGCTGTGTTAGAGTCTTCTCAACAGATTTTAATTTAGTACTATACTCATCCTGTGTGATAGTTTCGTTAGCCTTAGCGAGTTCCAAAGCGTTCTTACAGAAGTTACTCTTTCCTTCGATGGAGATGTTAGAGTTTAGTATGTTATCTATGGTGTTATCTAGCTTGTCGACGTTAGACTGCTTGTCTACTTGCTGTTGAAGTTCAGCGAGTAACTGTAAACCCTCGCTCTTTTCAAAAACAGAGTTTGAGATGGCAGTCAATATAGTCTCTTGTGAGATGGATTTCTTTTCTTCAAATGAGTACTTATCGGAAGTGACGATGCTTTGTAGCAAGTCCATAGTGTTATTCTTAGCTTGAACCTTTTCAGCCTCTTTTAGAGTGTTGTATGTATCCAATACGTCTTGGAGGTCGTGCTCAAAACTTAGTTTCTTGATTATAGATGGATTTTCACTGCTTTGTGCAACAGTAACAGAAGTGGTAGTATTCACTGAGTCCTGTTCTGCGAAACAAGTTACGCTTGTAGCTACACTTGAAAGTATTCCAATTACTAAGATGTTCAAAACTATCTTCTTCTTATTTATGCCCATTTTAAAAATTCACCTTTCTAATTAAGATATCAATCAAAAGTTACTGAACATTAACAAAGTTACATTTCAGTGTTTTAATTATAACATAATGGTTACAGATTGTAAAGGTATTATTTTTCGTGGTTTTTGAAGTTTTTAGATTTTATTGGAAATGTACTGGGGTTAAGGTATAAAAAACGTCTTTTTGGTTTAGAATATCTAACAGAGGTGAATTGATTATGGAAAAGAATCTCAAAGTAGACGAACACCCTCAAAGTGACGGTTTTTCGCCAGTTGCGTCAACTGGAGATTTTACTGGGTTAATCCCTGCGGGGTTAAATTCCGATGAGGAACTACACGCTTACGAGGAAATTTACGCATTTGTACCACCTGCAAAAGTTGAAACAAAAAGCACCAAGAATACAGGCAAATAATCTCAAAAGCGGGTGCTATTTTGTAGTTTTATTCGTCGTAAATCACACTAATTGGTAAACATTCCAAAAATTTTGTGCAAAACAACTAACCGAACGGATTTATACCGTTCGGTTTAGTCAATTTGACGAACTATCTTGAATCTGCCTTGACGGTATTGAATACTTTCCGCATACATTGTAATGGAAATTTGTACACATCGACGAAAACTGTTAAACTGTGTTAATGATTCGGCTTTGCCAAATTTGCGGAACGTTCAAAAGTCCGTTTCCTACATCAGATTTTCAACTATTTAAAGTATCTCTGTCCGTAGTGTTCTATGCAAAAAGTTTGCTGTTCAAACCAATTTATAAGGCTTGAATCTGTTAGGTATGTAGCGTAGAAGTACAATGCCCCTCCTGATACGTCTATATTATCGGTCATGAGGGTGTAACATACGGCTATCCTAGTAGCAGGAGTGACAGGCCATTCTTTAGTATACCAGTTTATTATGGTTGGGAATTGGTCTTCAGCTGTGAGAACCTCTTCAACAGTGTTTGGGAACTTATCCGAACGCACCCTGTTCCTGATTACGTTGGTAACCAACTGTTTTGATAACACATCACCATAGCCAGTTTCACGCATGACTACTGAACATATCATTTCGACTTCTTTATCAGTATAGCCACGCACTGGAATTGCAGTCTGTGGATACTTTTGAGAACGTTCGCTGTTTATATCAAAATAGTATAGGCTATTCATTCGGTTACTGATTTCCTCTTCAGTCATAGCGTTGGCACTTATGCCACTCATACAGAATAGAGCCATCAACGTGGCAAATAGACTTATTAAGAAGTATCTTTTTAATTTCAAATAGTATCATATCCTTTCTTTTTTCATGTCGGACTCACGTTATCATTATACTACATAATTTCCTAAAATTCAATGGATTTATTCCAAAAAGTTTGACTTCCTATGGAAAGTGTAGTATAATCTTAAATGGTGATACTATGCAAGTTACTATTTTAAAACTAGAAGACATCCACAACTTTGAGGAGTACTCTAAATATTTAGGTTACGTATCAAGTGAGAGGCGTTCCAAAGTGGAGCGAATCAAGCCCATAGAGGATAAGGTCACATCACTGTGTGCGGAACTTTTGGCAAGGTCTCAAATTTCGCAAGAGTTGCACATCCCGACCGCTAACGTTGAGTTTGAATACAACTCCTATGGAAAACCTTTGCTAAAAGATAATCCTAGTTATGGATTTTCAATCTCACATTCGGATGGGTATGTGGTCTTCGCTAGTGATGTTGCTCCTGTAGGTGTGGATATCGAAACTTTAAAACCGCCAAACTTTCGATTAGCTAAAAGATTCTTTACTCCTACTGAATACGACTACATCATGAAGAGTGAAAATCCCAGTCTAAAGTTTTTCGAGGTTTGGACTAAAAAGGAAGCCTACATCAAAATGTTGGGTACTGGATTCAGTACTCCGTTAAGCACTTTTGATATTTTATCCCCTGAAAATATTACAAAATTTTTCAATACTTTTACAGATAGTTACCAGTTATCAGTGTGTTTTGAAAAGAAAATTATCCGAAAAATAGAAATAGTTGACGTTAATCTAAATGAGGTGCTAAATAACTTCTAAAACCAAAATTTTTTTGATATTTTTAAAGATTTTTTTGCAAAAACGGTTGAATTTTATTTCAATATATGATATAATATAGACATAACCAAAGCAATTTTGGTTA
>CAZWRW010000195.1:0-3501 GCA_964636465.1 uncultured Ruminococcus sp.
AAATCCCCACCCTGTAGAATCACAGAGTGGGGTTTCAGTTTTTGGGGGATTTTTTCTATTGGTATTGCTCACTGACGACATGAGCTTTTGGGAAGTATACCAATACTATTTGAATTGAAGAGTCCAGACAAGTTGGGGAGACTAGTCTGGGGGGACTATCATATGATAAACCCTTCTACTATATATACTGTTTATCTCATGAAATTGTAACAAAAAATTTTAAAAAAATTTAAGTTCGTTACTTATGACATAAAAGCTCTAAAAATCACGGGATAAAATATACTATATGCACAACGATTTTAGAACATCAAACAGAATATACCCACCTTGTGGAATAGGTCAAACTATCGTTGAGATATGGGACTTTTACCCCTACATCGGATTTTAAACCCTTAACCACTTCCGAAACCGTAAGCATTGAAATTTTGTCCAATCGGTCATAGGATTTTAAAACGTCTAAAGCGTTTTCGAGTTGTGTTTCAGTGAGGGTTTCATTCAAAAGTATGACAGGGCAGTTTGGCGAGACTATCCCATCTTGTAACAGAGTTTCCAAAGTTTCAAACGAGAACCCTCCCTCTTGAAATGCTACTAGTTCAGTGTGTCCCGTGAAGAGGGTCTTGCCTTGTTTGAGTTGTGCATCGTCAAGGGCGGTTGCGAGGTCTTCACCTATGCCGAGGTAGGCAACATCAGAGCCAAACAACGTGACGTTTACGCTAATGTTTTCACTCTGTCCGATGGTTAAAGTCTGTACAAAAGCTCGGTCTCTAACTTCAGCGGAGCGGTCACTAAGTCCCAATGCCAACACCACCAACGTTAGGATTATTATTGCGTGTTTCATGGTTGAACTCCTTAAACTTCGTTGAACGTTAAATTAATGTTGCGGTTGTGTGGTGAGGTTCAATAGGCTCGGTATCACCGCAGATAACACCAATACCAATGTAGCTGACAACACGTTAAGGTCTACGCCACGCATAAAGTAGGATATCACAAACATTATTAGGATGAGTACGCCCTCTAGACGTTTGGATTTTACACGCTCATTTAGGAGAACCCTCGAAAGTATCACCGCTGTGGAAACGTTCAACACACATAACATCGTCGTTACGAGGGTGTATAAACCATCAGCACGTTGTATGCCAAACGGTTGTGAGTATGCTCCAAAGTCTAAAAATGGATACTCATATATCACGCTGACCCCACCTAGTACACTAATTCCAATTACTGATATCAATACTAACGCCAAAGTTTTATAACCAAGATATCTGTAGGCTTCACCTTTAGAACTACCATTACCCATGAGCAACACCCAAAAGATTAAGTCTACACTTTTAGAAAAGTCCGTTAAGGTGTAGTATAGGACATTGTAACTATCTTGAGCTTGGTAGAGGTTTTCAAGGCTCATCTTGGAGGTGACACCGTACACCAACACCACTAACGAACCCATCGCAAAGGCTACCACCGCTAGACTACTACGTAACATTGCGGTATATCCAAGTTTGGAACAGTATAGACAAGTCATCGCCAAAAGCACCAAACAGATGGTACTACTTAATGTGCTATTGGTCTCATCATGCAGGAGGCTCACCCGTTGGAAACAGGTACTTCCGTAGTAGGTTAAGTATGCCACGTACATCCATGTGAGGATTCTACTAGACTTTAGACTTTCCATAGTGGGATTGCTACCGTAGTATAGTGTCAATAGAGCCATCACGCCCACTTGCATAGCCGAAGATATTAACACTCCTAACACCTGTTTACGGTTGTATATGTCCATCGAGCAGATACACTCTAACATCCTAACCGAAACTAATATTGCATACTTCTGTATCTTGTTAGAGTTATCCAAAGTTACACCCCCTTTACGAAAATATTGTGAATCTGTGGGATTTTATCAAATTGGCGACGACTATTTTTTCGCATGGTTGATGGTAAAGTTCCCTGATTGCATCTTTCGGAAACTTACCCTAGTGAGAACGTCACGCATACAACGGCTATCGAATGGCGTTAACGGATATGTCAATGGAAATCCATAGTCTTGAGTATCACAGAGGTTGAACAACACCGCCATGGTGAGTAATCCTATGCCATACAATCCGAACACGCCACCCACCAGTAAGAATGCCAACCTCAATATTGAAACTTGTTGTGAAACGTCTGGGACGGTAAATCCGCATACCACAGCCACCGCCGAAACCGTCAAGATAGGGTTGCTAATCAATCCTGAACTTACGGCACAATCTCCAATGATTAAACCTGCCACGATACTCACCGCACCGCCTATGTTTTTAGGTAATCGAAGTCCTGCCTCCTTGATGACTTCATAAACTAACAGTACCCCGAAACTTTCCACTAGGATTGAAAAAGGTGCATTCTTTTCGCTTTCCGCTAAGAGTAACAGTAACACTCTATTGAGTAGCTCGGGATTATGCACGGATATCGCAACGTACATGGACGGCAACAACACCGCTATGATAAAAGATACATACTTTAACCATCGGATGTAGGTTGCAAAGTAAGGCTTTCCGGAGTAGTCGTCTAAAGTTTGAAACGTATCGCTAAAGAGTTTAGGCACTACTAATGCAAAAGGTGTTCCATCTATCAAGATACCGATTCTACCCTCTAACAGTCTAGAACATAGCACGTCAGGACGTTCAGTGTACCCCACGGATTCAAATATTCGAGCTTTTGGACTTTCCAAAAACGGCTTGATGTATCCAGTCGTTAGGATGGTCTCTAACTGTTCACTTTGGAGAGACTTCTTGACACGTTCTACTAGTTCGTTTGGGACTCTATCCACCATGTAACATAGACAGATATCAGTGTAACTTTTAGTACCTCTAGTGAAAAGCTCAAACGTAAGTACTGGAGATTTCAAACGCCTACGGATTAGCGACATATTAGTCCTAACGACTTCCACGAAACCCTCATGTGACCCCATGATGTTCTGTTCACTGGATGGCTCAGAAATACTCCTAACGTTATAGGCTTGTACTCCAAATCCGAGAGCAAAGTCGCAACCCTCAGCCAATAGGATGGCAAATCCTGAGTTAGACATTCTCAAAAGTGTACCGTAATCCGAAACGGTTTTAACTTCTGTAGATAACAGTTTGTGTTGTTGGAGATTCTTTAAAAGCTCTTCCCCTGTGACTTCGTGATAATCTACTTGTGAGAGTGGTACTAATACTAGGTTAGTTATCGCTTGAATGGATAACATACCCTCAGTGGTGATTAAGGCACAATTTACACCGCTTATGTTTACTGAGTTTGTGAGCAAGTCGGAACTTCCTGAAGTGAGTTTCTGTAGCTCCTTTAGGGAGGCATCCAACTGTGGGAGAAGTTTCTGGTCGGCATAATCGAAGTTTATGTTTAAGTCCACGTGATGACACACTCCTTTCAAGTTTGAAAATCCTGTGTAGGGAACGGGCTGTGACCGTTCCTCAAATTTGCCGAAGGCAAATCCAAGTTTGTGTTTGGTGAATTTATTTAAATAAAAAATCAATC